>NZ_JABSUZ010000024.1:0-87829 GCF_013284345.1 Brevibacillus sp. MS2.2 | reverse complement strand
TTGCCCGCTGATTTCCGTCTGGTGGGAGCGACGACGAGGCTGCCAGAAGAACTGCCTGCTGCGCTTCGTTCCCGTTGCCTGGAAATCTTTTTCCGCCCATTAAAGGCTGGAGAAATCGGGAGTATCGTGCGTACGGCCGTGCCTAAAATGAATATGACTATAGAAGACGGCGCAGTTTCCGTGATCGAGCGCTATGCGACCAATGGACGTGAAGCGATCAATACACTGCAAATCGCTGCGGGAATTGCCTTGACGGAAGACCGCCAAGACATCCATGCTGCCGATGTGGAATGGGTGATGCACAGCAGTCAAAAATCGCCTCGCCCCGAAAAACAGGTGCATGATACGCCGCAGGTCGGATTGGTTAATGGTCTTGCTGTCTACGGTCCGAACATGGGGAGTGTGATGGAGCTGGAAGTGACTGCTTCCCCCGCAGTTATTCCTGGTCAAGGTCGAATGGCGATGACAGGAATGGCTGAGGAAGAGGAGATGGGCACCCGCAGCCGGACGATCCGCAGGAAGTCGATGGCAAAAGGATCGATCGAAAACGTTTTGACTGTCCTGAACAGAATGGGCGTCCGCCCGTATGATTATGATCTTCATATCAATTTTCCGGGAGGTATCCCTGTCGATGGGCCTTCTGCGGGCATTACCATTGCTACAGCAATCTACTCGGCGATTTTGAATCTGCCTGTCGATAATTTACTGGCTATGACCGGCGAAGTGAGTATTCATGGGAAGGTAAAGCCGGTTGGGGGTGTAGTCGCGAAGGTAGAGGCCGCCAAACAAGCGGGGGCGACCAGAGTTCTCATTCCACAGGAAAACTGGCAAAGCATTTTTGCTGATATGAAAGGGATCGAAATCATACCGGTGTCAACTGTCACGGAGGTAATCGAGCTAGCCGTACCGCAAGCTGCCATGCAAGAAGAAGAGGCGACGGGATTTACCTTGCAAATCCCAGCAGAGGATCTCGCTTCCTCTCCGCTATCCCTGTAACAGTCGGGTATGCTCGCGGATTAGACATCGGATTGTGTTTGCGCTACAATGGAAAAAAGCTTCTGCTTGCAAAGAGCCTGAGGCCTTGCCCGGCCTGAAACGAGCTCCACAAAAAATGATTGCGAGATCTTTTTTGTCTCGTTTTTTGGGGCCGGGCGGGCGTTTAAAAAACGGCTTTGAGGGCCGTTTTTGTCTGTTATAAGGCTCTTTGTAAGAGGGTAGATCAACAAGGAGAGGTGCATCCGCTTGGGCGAACGTTCCGGTAAACGAGAATTACCGCTTCTCCCGTTGCGAGGATTGCTTGTTTATCCGACAATGGTACTCCATTTGGACGTTGGACGGGAAAAGTCCATCCGCGCATTGGAGCAAGCCATGGTAGACGATAACAAGATTTTGCTTGCGACACAGGAAGAGGTCCATATAGAAGAGCCAGATGCTGAGCAAATCTACAGTATTGGTACTGTTGCGCGTGTGAAACAAATGCTGAAGCTGCCGAATGGGACAATCCGTGTATTGGTAGAAGGTTTGCAGCGCGCGAAGATCGAGGAGTATCTTCAACAGGAAGATTATTTCGTCGTGTCGATTACATATTTGCAAGATGAAAAAACAGAGCAAAATGAAGTGGAAGCTTTAATGCGTTCCTTGCTGGGCCACTTTGAGCAGTACATCAAGCTGTCCAAAAAGGTTTCTCCGGAGACATTAACCTCTGTGCAGGACATTGAGGAACCGGGACGTTTGGCAGATGTGATTGCTTCGCATTTGCCGCTCAAGATGAAGGACAAACAAGAAATTTTGGAGACGACCAACATCAAGGAACGTCTCGAAATTCTTTTGACCATTTTGAACAACGAGCGCGAGGTACTTGAGCTGGAGCGCAAGATCGGCAACCGCGTGAAGAAACAGATGGAGCGCACGCAAAAGGAATACTACCTGCGTGAGCAAATGAAAGCTATCCAAAAAGAGCTGGGCGATAAGGACGGACGCCAAGGCGAAGTAGATGAGCTGCGTGCTCAGCTCGAAAAATCGGACGCTCCTGAGCGGATCAAAGCGAAGATCGAGAAGGAGCTCGAGCGTCTGGAAAAGATGCCGGCGACTTCTGCGGAAGGCTCGGTCATCCGTACGTATATCGATACCTTGTTTGCACTGCCTTGGACGAAGACGACAGAAGATAATCTGGATATTCTTCATGCACAGCAAGTTCTCGATGAAGATCATTACGGCTTGGATAAACCGAAGGAACGTGTCTTGGAGTATTTGGCCGTACAAAAGCTGGTAAACTCCATGCGTGGACCGATCCTTTGTCTGGTAGGCCCTCCGGGTGTCGGGAAAACATCTCTGGCTCGTTCCGTAGCGCGTGCAATCGGGCGCAATTTCGTTCGCATCTCCTTGGGGGGAGTACGCGACGAAGCAGAGATTCGTGGACATCGCCGCACGTATGTAGGTGCTCTCCCGGGTCGAATTATCCAAGGTATGAAGCAAGCTGGCACGATTAACCCTGTCTTTTTGCTGGATGAGATCGACAAGCTCGCGTCTGATTTCCGTGGAGACCCTGCGTCTGCCCTGCTCGAAGTACTCGATCCAAACCAAAATGATAAATTCAGTGATCACTATATCGAAGAGACCTATGATTTGACGAACGTCATGTTTATTACGACCGCAAACAGTCTCGATACGATTCCGCGTCCGCTTTTGGACCGGATGGAGGTCATCTCGATTTCCAGCTATACCGAACTGGAAAAGCTGAACATTTTGCGTGATTACCTCTTGCCGAAGCAAATGCAGGATCACGGTCTGGGCAAAGATAAGCTGAAAATGAACGACGACGCGATGCTGAAGCTCGTTCGTCTGTATACGCGAGAAGCGGGTGTTCGCAACCTCAATCGCGAAGCAGCTAACGTTTGCCGCAAAGCTGCCAAGCTGATCGTGAGCGGTGAGAAGAAGCGAGTCGTGGTTACGGTCAAGACGTTGGAGGCACTGCTCGGCAAACCGCGCTACCGCTATGGACTGGCGGAGAAAAAAGATCAAGTCGGCTCTGTTACGGGTCTGGCTTGGACACAAGCAGGCGGAGATACGCTGAATGTAGAAGTCAGCATTTTGCCTGGAAAAGGAAAGCTCACCCTGACAGGGAAACTGGGTGATGTCATGAAGGAATCTGCGCAGGCTGCATTCAGCTATATTCGCTCCCGTGCAGAGCAGTGGGGAATTGATCCGTCCTTCCACGAGAAGAACGATATCCACATCCACTTTCCAGAAGGGGCGATTCCAAAAGACGGTCCTTCTGCTGGGATTACAATGGCAACCGCGCTCGTATCCGCCCTCACGAAAATCCCTGTGAAAAAAGAAGTGGGGATGACCGGGGAGATTACGTTGCGAGGTCGGGTTCTACCCATTGGCGGGCTGAAAGAAAAATGCATGTCTGCTCACCGTGCAGGTTTAACCACGATCATTTTGCCAAAAGACAACGAGAAGGATATCGAGGATATCCCGGAGAGCGTACGCGGTGAACTGACATTCTATCCAGTTGATCATTTAGATGAAGTGCTGCGTCACGCGCTAACTAAACAGCCAGTAGGTGACAAAGCATGAAGGTAACATCATCAGAGTTTATTATCAGTGCGGTTGGACCAAAGCAGTATCCGACTGATGGTCTCCATGAGATCGCGTTGGTAGGACGCTCTAACGTAGGAAAATCATCCTTGCTCAATAAAATGATGAACCGCAAAGGTCTTGCCCGGATTAGTTCTCGTCCGGGTAAAACCCAGACATTGAACTATTTCCGTGTCAATCAAATGCTCTACTTCGTTGACTTCCCGGGTTATGGGTATGCAAAGGTAGCGAAGACAATCAAGGAACAATGGGGAAAAATGATCGAGGGCTATTTGAAAAACCGGAAAGAGCTTCGATTCATTATTCAACTGGTCGATATTCGCCATGCTCCGAGCAAAGACGATATTGCAATGTACGATTGGTGTAAGCAAATCGGGATTCCTACCGTAGTTGTAGCGACGAAAGGTGATAAAATCGCTCGTGGGCGTTGGCTGCAGCATACGAAGATCATCCGTCAAAGCCTGAATTTGCGCGGGGATGATACGATTATTGTATTTTCCTCAGAGACAGGTCAAGGCAAGGATGAACTGTGGGCAGAAATCATGCGTCGTATCCGTGCTGGCGAGGAAATAGCCAAGGAGACGGCTAGCAAGGCTGAGGAGACTGCTCCAGCCAATGAGTAATTCTTAGACCCAATTCGTCGTGGGGAAGGGAGCATCTGAGTGAGCGGGAGAGCTTGCTTTGCTGTACGTGGTGTGATCGAAGGCTTTTATGGAACACCTTGGACACATGAAGAGCGGCTGGATATGATCGACTTTTTGCACCGACATGATTACAATGCGTATTTCTATGCCCCAAAAGATGACGAGTATCTGCGGGAACGCTGGATGGAGCCGCTTCCTGCGAAAGCCAATCAACAGTTAGACGAGCTGATCCAGCGGGCACAGACTTGCAACATGCAGTTTATTTATTGCTTGGGTCCTGGACTCAGCATGGAATATACGAATCGTCAGCATTTGGAGCTGTTGGGCAGGAAGTATCGGGATTTGTACGATCGTGGTGTGCGTTACTTTGCACTATTGTTCGATGATATTCCCATGCACCTGTTACATGAGAAGGATCTAGCCGAGTTTTCCCATTTGGCGGAAGCGCATGCCCATACGACGCTTTATGTGTGGGATTTGATACGTAGCTGGGGCGATCCAGTCAAGCTGGTGGTCTGTCCTACACAATACAACGGGATTGGAAAAGAAGCGTACATCATGTACCTCGGCCAGCATTTGCCGATAGAAATCGATTTGTTTTGGACGGGACGATTCGTCTGCTCGCCCTATCTGACAGACGGCGATGCGATTCGTTTTCAAGAGTACTCGGGTCATCAGCCATTTTATTGGGACAACTACCCGGTGAATGATTTGGCGATGGCGAACGAACTACATATCGGTCCATTGCGTCATCGTGACCCTGACTTATGGCAATATGCAGCAGGCTATGTGGCGAATGCGATGTCTAGACCAGAATGCTCGAAGATTCCTTTGATTACGACGGCAGCTTATTTACGAGATCCGATCGGCTACGATCCTGAAATGGTATGGAAACAAGCCGTAGAGGAAGTAGCGGGACAAAAGGATGCGGATGCTTTCTTCACCTTTGCGAATAACGTGCAAAGCTCGTTTTTATGCGAGGTGGAATCGCCACGATTGCTAGAAGCGATCCTGACCTTCCGCTTTCATTTTTTGCAGGGAGATCGGCAAAAAGCCATTGCGGACTTGACGGCTCTTTTCCAAAGGATGGAAGCGGCGGCTGACAAGCTGTTGGCAGGGATGACGAATCAGAAGCTTGCAGAAGAAACGAGGCCGTGGGTGGAGAAGTTCCATCTATGGACCAAGGTCGGTCTGTCGGCAGTCGCTCTCATTGATCATGGGACAAGAGGGCGACTGCCACAAGCGGCGTATCATCTGCTCCGGCTCAAGCGGTGGCTCAAACGAACGGAGCGTTACCCGCAAGAAGTGTGCGGACCAGTCATGCAGCTTTTTGTGGATGCCGTAATGCTAGAGGTCAAGAAGAGCTCATAAAAAAAGTTCCTTTCCCGCAGGGGAGAAGGAACTTTTTTGCTTTTCGCATCAGGCAGATTCACGACCGTCATTTGGTTTTCTCTGACGGAAATTCCGCAACCATTCTTGAATCGGCAGCTCAGCCAGAATCATGCCGGCAAAAATCAGGAGACATCCGGTCAACTGTCTTCCACTCAGGACTTCATGAATAAAGACGTATGAGGTGAGTGCGGCAAATACGGGTTCCAAAGCAAAAATGAGAGCGACCCTCGTCGAGCTGGTTTGTTTTTGCAAGGCCGTCTGCGCGAGAAAGGCCAGTGCCGTGGCGAAAATAGAAGTGATGATCAAACCAAAGGCCACCTCGGGTATGAACAAGATCGCCGGATCAAAAGCACGACTCCAATCCTCGAAGAAAAAGGCGTACAGCCAGCTCATTACACCTACCGTACCTAATTGCGTAATAGCAAGGGGCAATGCTGCAAAATGAGGTGCGTATTTGCCGGTAGAGACGATTTGCATGGCGAAGCAGATGGCACCGACGAATACCAGGGCATCACCGAGATTAAAGGAGAACGACTGATTCTGCGTCAGCAAATACAAGCCGAACGCTGCTAGAATCACACCGACGATAGCGAAAGGTTTGACGCGCTCACGCAAAAGCAAAAATGAGAAGAGCGGCACCAATACGACGGATAAACCAGTGATAAAGCCAGCTTTGGAAGGTGTTGTATACAAAAGTCCTACGGTCTGCAAGGCGTATCCCAGACAGAGCCAAAAGCCGAGGATGACGCCGGCACGAAGCAGTGGCCCTTTCCATTCAGAGGTCTGCCTACGATGACGATTGCGGATGAAATAGATGATCAATAAAAATAACGCAGCAATGGTAAAGCGTACGGCGTTAAACGTATTGGGAGGCAGCGATGCGATTGCCTGCTGTACGATCAAAAACGTGGTTCCCCAGATAAAAGCGACGAGGAGCAGCGTTATGTCTGCCATCCATGGTTTTCTCAAAGCTTCTTTCCTCTCCTTTCTGGCATTTTCACAATTTTTCTTCTGCTTGCATGTATAGCCGACATCATAAGGTATTCCTAGAAGGAACGCAAGCGGATTATCTGGGATATACCCAAAGTACACTCCGTTAATAAATTTTTCACAATTACTCCTATCCGATTCGGGACATAATGATATAATGATAGTGCATTTTACATATGCCGCTAACAGGTTTGTTATTCTGGGAGGACATTATGGATATTCTTTTGCTGGGTTTAAACTACAAAACAGCCCCTGTCGAAATTCGCGAAAAGTTTACATTCAGCGACGATGGGACAGCACGCGCTCTTCATCTTCTCTCCCAGACGAAGAGTATCGCAGAATGTATCATCCTGGGAACGTGCAATCGGACGGAAATTTACGTCGTTTGTGACCAGGCGAATATTGGCCGAGACTATACTCGCCGCTTTTTGGCAGAATGGTTCGGCGTGGAGAAAGAACAATTTAAGGATCATCTCTATATAAAAGAGAACGAACAGGCAATCGAGCACTTGTTCCGAGTCTCTTCCGGTCTTGATTCGATGGTAATGGGAGAAACACAAATCCTCGGACAAGTCCGGGATGCGTTCCTGTTGGCGCAGGAGCGTCAAACGACAGGGACTGTCTTTAATACCTTGTTCAAGCAAGCGATTACGTTCGCCAAGCGTGCCCATACAGAGACAGCGATTGGACAAAACGCGGTTTCTGTCAGTTACGCTGCTGTCGAACTGGGGAAAAAGATATTCGGTTCCTTTGCAGGGAAGTCTGTCCTGATCGTCGGAGCGGGCAAAATGAGCGAGCTGACAGCCAAGCACCTGCACGCAAATGGTTCGGAACGCGTCATGGTAGCGAATCGTACATTGGAGCGAGCGCAGCTTTTGGCAGAAAAGTTCAAGGGTGACTCCTGTACGATGGAGCAGTTGTCAGAGGCACTGCTCACAGCAGACATCGTCATCAGCTCGACCGGAGCGACAGGTTATGTCCTCGGCAAAAAAGAACTGGCTCCGATCATGAAACAAAGGAAGCATCGTCCGTTGTTCATGGTGGATATCGCAGTTCCTCGCGACCTGAATCCTGACTTGCATGATCTTGATAACGTCTTTTTATATGATATTGACGATCTCGAGGGCATCGTTGCGAGTAACGTTGCGGAACGTTCTCGTGAAGCGGAACGTCTGGATGTCATGATTCAAGAAGAGATCGTGGCATTCACGACCTGGTATCAGACGCTTGGCGTGGCGCCACTCATCGCTGCACTGCGTGACAAGGCAAATACGATCCAAAGCGAAGCGATGCGAAAAATCGAAAACAAGCTGCCGAATCTGTCTGAGCGGGAGATGCACATCATCCGCAAGACAACCAAGGGTATTGTCAATCAACTGTTGCACGATCCGGTCGTGCGTTTAAAAGAAATGGCAGCTACCAAAGATGGGGAAGAAGTACTGGATATTTTCGAGAAAATGTTTGCGTTGGAGGAGATCCTGGAGCGAAAAGAACAGGAAGCAATCTGGGCTCACGATAAAAATAAACAGACATCTTCTTCTCGGGAGCAGGTATTGGCCTCCAGGTTCCCTGACTAAGCTGACCTGACAATCTATCTGCTACTAGAGGTTGTTCAAAAAGTCGTCTTTTGATCACGAAGTAGCTCAGAAAGCTAATTCAACATCGAATATGGCGTTCACCTCCGAAGTCCGGTGCTCATGTAGATTACCTACACTCCGCTCCTCCTTCGTTCGGTTCTCGCCATCTTCTCGGTGCTAAAAAGCCGACTTTTTGAACACGCACTGTTAGAAACCGATTGGGAAAGTGGGGGAGAGAGTGCATGGCCGAGGTGAGATGGATCTACGACTTGACGATCTTTCTCTACGCTGCAAGTGTTCTCTTCTATTTTAACGACTTCTTGCAAAGCAACCGGAAAGTCAATCGTCTGGCTTTCGGGTTGCTTGTTGTCGTTTGGGCCTTGCAAACCGCATTTTTTGTCTCGCAAGCAGTCATGAAGGGGTATTTTCCAGTCATTACGCTGTTTGAGACGCTCTTTTTTTATTCATGGGTGCTGGTAGGCTTGTCGCTTATCATTCACTATTTTTTTCGGATTGATTTGCTGGTTTTTTTTACTAATATTATCGGATTCGTCGTGCTCGTCATGTCGATGTTTTTGCCGGAAACGCCGATTGAGGCTGTATCGAGTATCTTGACCTCTGAGCTATTGTTGACACATGTGACACTGGCCATGTTCAGCTACGGGGCGTTCTCGCTCTCCATGATCTTCTCGGCCATGTACCTGCTTCAGCACAAAATGCTCAAGGAAAGACGCTGGTCGCCGTTGCTCAGGCGTTTGCCCAGCCTTGATCAACTGGAAGGCTACGCGTACCGAATGAACATGCTGGGTGTACCGATGCTCTTGCTTTCGATTGTATTAGGGATCATATGGGGTAAAATGGTTTTGCCGGAGAAATTTCTGCTAGATTCAAAAGTAGTGCTCTCCATGTTGGTTCTTGCGATTTATTCGCTATGGCTGTACCAACGCTATCGGGATACGGTGCAGATGCGCAGACTCGCGCAGTGGAACGTCCTGGCGTTTTTGTTACTACTTATCAATTTTTTAGGCTTCACTACTTCTACATTTCACGACTGGTGGTAGGGGCTGCTCATCAAGGAGGCTGTCATGGGAAAATGGAAAGTGGGAACGCGTCGCAGCAAATTGGCGCTCACTCAAACGAATTGGGTCGTAGATCAACTGAAGGGGTTCGCACCTGAAGCTGATTTTGAATTGCATGAAATCGTGACAAAAGGCGATCGAATCCTCGATGTGACCTTGTCCAAAGTAGGCGGAAAAGGGCTGTTTGTCAAAGAAATCGAGCAATCCTTGTTCGATAAGGAAACCGATTTTGCGGTACACAGCTTGAAGGATATGCCGGCTGAATTGCCAGAGGGCTTGGTAATCGGCGCGATCCCGAAGCGTGTTGATCCTCGGGATGTTCTGCTTTCCAAGGATGGCAAGACGTTGGATGAACTGCCACAAGGAGCTTTGGTAGGGACTAGTAGCTTGCGCCGTTCTGCACAAATTCTCGCACATCGCCCTGACATTCAGATTGAATCTCTGCGTGGAAATATTGATACGCGCATGCGCAAGCTTGCGGAAGGTAATTTTGATGCGATCATCCTCGCTGCGGCTGGACTTGAGCGCGTGAATTTTGAAGGGGAAATCTCGCAGTTCCTGCCTGTTGAAATCAGCTTGCCAGCAGTCGGTCAAGGTGCGCTTGCCATCGAATGCCGTGCAGACGATGAGGAGACACTCGCTCTCTTGAAGCAGTTTGATGACGCACCGACGCGTTTGGCGGTAACAGCAGAGCGCAGCTTCCTGCACAAACTCCAAGGCGGCTGTCAGGTGCCGATTGGCGCATATGCGACAGTTGGTGAGAACAATGAAATTACTTTGACAGGAATGGTTGGCTCCCCAGATGGGAAGCAAATATTTAAAAACACGGCGACTGGCCAAGATCCGTTAGCGCTGGGCATTCAAGTGGCGGAAGCCCTCTTGGCACAGGGAGCGGGAGAGGTGCTTGCGCAAGTCTTGCGGGAGAATGAGCAATGATTGTCCACGGATCGCACAAGCCGCTGACTGGCAAGTGCATCATGGTTACGCGGGCGAGAAGTCAAGTTCGCGAGCTCGTTGAACAGATCGAGCGGTTAGGTGGAGAAGCATACGCATTTCCTCTGTTAAAAATGATGCCGCCGACGGACACTGCCAAGCTCGACGAAGCCATCACCCAGTTGCCAACATACGACTGGGTAGTCTTCACGAGTGTGAATGGCGTGCGCTTCTTCTTGGAGCGCATGCGCGAGGTCAGGGTAGGACTCGATGCGTTCACTGGCAAAATTGCTGCGGTCGGCCCGAAGACGGCTCAGGCGCTTGAGCATCACGGGCTCGAGGTAGCTGTCATCCCATCTGATTACGTGGCGGAAGGCTTGCTGTCGAGCTTGTATGATCAACTGCTTCCTGGTCAGCGCGTTCTGCTGCCTCGTGCAGATATTGCCCGCAAGGCACTGCCTAAGGAGTTGGCTCGCTTGGGACTTGCTGTGACTGAAGTAGACGTGTATCACACTGTCATTGATGCAGAGCAGGCCCCAGACGCAGCGGAAAAGCTCCAGCAAGGTCTCATCGATATCATCTTGTTTACCAGCTCTTCAACGGTGACGCATTTTATGGCAGCGATGGAGCCCTATACATCGCTTGACTGGCTCAAGCATGTTCAGATAGCCTGTATCGGACCAATAACGGCAGATACAGCAAAACAAAACGGGCTTTCTGTTCATGTGGTAGCGAGTGAGTACACCGTGGAAGGTTTACTAGTAGCTATCATAGAGAATCTGGGAGGGAATCGACATGGCACAAACATTTGACCGTCATCGCCGTCTTCGCAAAAGCGCGGCAATGCGCAATCTGGTGCGGGAGAACCACGTACGGGTGGAAGACTTGATTTATCCGTTGTTCGTAGTGGAAGGAACCGGTATTAAGAATGAGATTCCGTCCATGCCAGGCGTGTATCAGCTCTCCTTGGACACACTAGCCGAAGAGATGAAGGAAATCGTAGCTCTGGGAATTCAAGCTGTTTTGATGTTTGGGGTACCAACACATAAAGACGCATGTGGAACAGAGGCGTACAATGATGATGCGATTACCCAACAGGCAATGCGTCTGATCAAGGAAGCCCATCCAGAAATGATCGTGATTGCAGATACGTGCCTGTGTGAATACACCGATCATGGTCACTGTGGTGTGATTCACGAAGGCGAAGTCGTGAATGACGAAACATTGAAGCTTTTGGGTCAGACCGCGGTTTCTCAAGCAAAAGCTGGAGCAGATATTATTGCACCATCCAACATGATGGATGGTTTCGTGATTGCAATCCGTGAAGCTTTGGACGAGGCTGGCTTTGAGCACATTCCGATCATGTCCTATGCGGTGAAATACGCTTCTGCCTTCTACGGACCGTTCCGCGATGCGGCAGGCTCGACTCCACAATTCGGCGATCGCAAAAGCTATCAAATGGACGCGGCCAATGCACGTGAAGGTCTTCGCGAAGCAGCTTCCGATGTAAAAGAAGGCGCGGACTTCTTGATTGTGAAGCCAGGTCTTGCTTTCATGGACATGGTTCTTCGTCTGCGTGAGAACTTCAACCTGCCGATCGTGGCTTACAATGTGAGTGCAGAGTATTCTATGGTAAAAGCGGCGGCTCTGAATGGCTGGATCGATGAAGAGCGTATCGTTATGGAAACGTTGGTTGGTTTCAAGCGTGCAGGTGCAGATTTGATCATTACGTACCATGCAAAAGATGTTGCAAAATGGCTGGCGAGGTGAGCACGAGATGAATAGAGAAAAATCTACTCAGTTATTTGCAGAAGCACAGCATTACATACCAGGCGGAGTAAACAGTCCGGTTCGTGCCTTTAAGAGCGTAGGAGGCAATCCTGTTTACATCGCAAAAGGAGAAGGCTCCCGTATTTTTGATGTGGATGGTAACAGCTATATTGACTACATCGGCTCGTGGGGTCCATTGATCTTGGGACATGCGCATCCGCGTGTCCTTGCAGCGATTACGGAAGTAGCTGCGCTTGGAACCAGCTTTGGCGCACCGACTGAGCGGGAAACGGAAATGGCAAAGCTCGTTTGTGAGATCGTGCCATCTGTAGAAGTCGTGCGTATGGTGAACTCCGGTACAGAGGCGACGATGAGCGCTCTGCGCCTCGCGCGTGGCTATACCAAACGTAACAAAATCATGAAGTTCGAAGGCTGCTACCATGGTCATGCCGACAGCTTGTTGATCAAGGCTGGTTCCGGTGTGGCTACACTAGGACTTCCAGACAGCCCAGGCGTACCTGAAGGAACAGCACACAACACGATTACGGTTCCTTACAATGATCTGGAAAGCGTCAAACTGGCATTTGAAACGTTTGGCGATGATCTGGCAGCAGTTATTGTGGAGCCAATCGGCGGCAACATGGGGGTTGTTCCTCCACAGCCAGGCTTCCTTGAAGGACTGCGTGATATTACGGAGAAACATGGGACACTGCTCATTTTCGATGAAGTCATGACTGGCTTCCGTGTAGCATTGGGTGGTGCACAAGAGCTGTACGGCATTACCCCTGATTTGACAACGATGGGGAAAGTCATCGGCGGTGGCTTGCCAGTAGGTGCATACGGCGGCAAACGGGAGATCATGCAGCAAGTAGCTCCAGCAGGACCAATCTATCAGGCAGGGACGCTGTCGGGTAATCCTTTGGCGATGGCAGCAGGCCTGACTACTTTGCAAGAGCTCAGCAAACCAGGCGCTTACGAGCGCTTGGAGAAGATGTCCGCTCGTTTGGCTGAAGGCTTGGCTGACAATGCCAAGAAGCTGGGCATTCCGCACACGCTCAATCGCGTAGGCTCCATGGTTTGCCTGTTCTTCACAGAGACGTCAGTTATCAACTACGAAACGGCGAAAACATCCGATCTGGAGCGTTTCTCGGCATACTTTAGCTATCTGCTGGAGGAAGGCATCATGATCCCGCCGTCCCAGTTTGAGGGTATGTTCGTTTCCTTGGCACATACTGATGAAGATATCGAACGGACGATTGAAGCAAGCTACCAAGCGATGAAAAAAGCGTTTGAATAAAGAAGGAAAAGAAGGGAGCACTTCCTAGCTGATGCAGGAGGTGCTTTTTTTGATTTTTTTGCAGGATTTTTCCACCTCCTGTCAAAATACGAAGGAAAATGCAGCTGATGAGGTGGAGACATGGAAGGGACGATTATTCACGTACCGCAAAAGCATCTGGTTGGACTTAGCTTCTCTGGTTCGTTTCCGATGCTTGTGGAATACATGCCAAAGCTGTGGGAGACTTTTTTGAAGCGCCAGGATGAGATTCCTCTCGTGATTTCTCCAGATGTTCGTTACGACATCAGCGACGAGAATCGAACGTACCAAATGTATACTGAGTACATTGTAGTGGAAGTTGAGCGTTTCGAGTATATCCCTGAGGGCATGATCGGGTTTACGATTCCAGCGAAGACATACGCCCGCTTTACCCACACAGGACCGATGGAACAGGTCCAAAACACGTACCACAGTTTGTTTGGTTGGCTCAAAGCAAGTGACCATCAGGTAGATGAGTATGCTCT
The DNA here is from genome assembly GCF_013284345.1 of Brevibacillus sp. MS2.2. NCBI lineage: Bacteria > Bacillati > Bacillota > Bacilli > Caryophanales > Paenibacillaceae > Brevibacillus > Brevibacillus sp. MS2.2. Next base: position 74,041 of record NZ_JABSUZ010000024.1, on the reverse strand, counting down.
TCGTATGGAGCGCTACGATCAACGGTACGTTCCTTCTGTGCATGAGTCTGCTCGGGTCGAGAACACGTACGAAATTTTTATCCCGCTTCGGTAAAAGAACAGCGAAGCAGCACCTCTAAACGGCCAACACCTCTTATACCCAAAAACGGGAGGTGTTGGCCGTTTGGTTTCACCAATTGGAATCCAGACTCGTATACTGTAAGAAACAGGACAGGGGTGACAAGTGTGGTGAAATTAAAATGGCATTATCGAAAGCACTTGCGCAAGCGTTACGGTCGGTTGATTTGGAGGGTTCGCAAACGGAAAAATCGGAAAGGATACTTTAAATCAAATGTTTGGACACATCATCGTAAGAGTTATCGTATTCTTGTCGCAAACGAATACATTGCTGCATACTTGGCCAAAAAACTCGGGTTACCCGTTGCAAAAGTTTTACAGGCTCGTGTAAGAGGACCACGAGGGTATGTGAGACGCGGGCTTGTCTCTATCGAAGCCAATGCCAGGAAGGTTATTCCTTGGAAAAAGGCGAAGTCTTACGTAAAGAAAAAACCGCACAAGTATATCAAAAATGCCAAAAAATTAGCGCGTTTGGTGGCTTTCGATACATGGATTCTTAACCCGGACCGTTCGAATCGCAACTTGATTCTCTACCGAAGAAAATCATGGAAGAAATACAAATGGTATGGCATCGATCATGGCATGTCATTGTTTGGCAATCCTGATAAATGGAATTTTCGCAGAGCAAAGAATAAGTTCTCCTGTAAAAAAGCATACAAATTCTGCTTGCATACCGGAGACAAAAAGAAGCAACGAATTCCCTACGGATTGAAACGTTTCACACAGGAAAATCGAAAGCAGCTTGCCAAGATGGTGAAAAAAATCCAATCTTTGCCTACCTCAGAAATCAAAAAAGCGATCAAAAGGGTACCGAAAGGATTTTTGAAAAAGTCCGAAAAAAAATTCATCCAAAAAGTGTTGCAATGCAGACGCAAGCAAATGAAAAAAGCACTGAAGCGGGTATCGAAGCGTTTTGCTTAAACATTTTCCCGTTTGTTCATGTCAATTAGTAGAGCAAATGTCCAGCGACTTGTCCAAAAAACAACCAAGTTCCTCCATAATAGACTGCAAGACTTGTAGGGAAAGATCAACCTGCAGACCGATGTCTAGGGAGTGCTTTGCGTTTTGTGGCAGATACCGATGGATATTTGGCTTGGAAGTCATGATTCTTTCGATTGCAGGCTGATGGTAATGGGGATCGGCAGTACCTGAGACGAGAAAGACATTTTGCTCCAGCGCAAGCAAGTCTGCCACGACCAAATCCTCCCTCAGCAACGGAGTCAACAGGATCGCTGACGAACGGCAAAAACGAGGTTCCTTGAGCAAAGAACATGCAATCGGAACTGTTCCGAGTGATTTCCCGAGAAAGAAAACACGTTCATACACCTGCTGATCTAGTACCTGGGAGACAACCGTTTGCATATCCTCGCTGATCCAAGCGCTTCGTTTTGCGAATGAGCTGGTTTCGAAATCTGGGATGCCTTTTCCATATTCTGCGTGTACATGGATGAGATCGACCTGTTTGCTCAAAAAAAGCATGGTAGAATAATACAGATAAGGCCTGTCGAACGAGTAACTGGCTCCGGGAAAGAAAAAACAGACGGAGCGAGATGGCGTCTGATTTGCCTGAATGTGCGTGTACGTCATTTCTCTCCCATGCCTGACGATCACAGAACCTGTTTTTGGGTATACCATCTACTAGCTGCACCTCTTTCATGTTCTTCGGAACAGGGGTTATTTTTCAATCGTAAGGGTCAGTAGCACTTTTTGACAAGAAGTAAACAAACAGTAAAGGAGTAGGATTCGATGAAAAAGGAAGTCCAACTGAGTAACGGCATCAAAATAGCCTATGTAGAAGAAGGAACGGGGGAATCGCTTGTTTTGATCCACGGTTTTTGCGGGAGCGCATCTTACTGGCATAAGCTAGTTCCGCACTTGTCTAAAACGCATCGTGTCATTGCGATCGATTTGCGTGGTCATGGAAACAGCTCGGCCCCTGATGAACCGTATTCGATAGAGCGCTTTGCAGACGATCTGGCTTTGTTTGTAGATGAGCTGGGTTTAGCGAAGATTCATCTGTTTGGACATTCGCTCGGTGGCTATGTGACCTTGGCATTTGCAAATCAATACGCGGACAAGCTGGCGAGCTTTGGCTTGATCCATTCGACGCCATATCCGGATGACGATGCTGCCAAAGCCAATCGGGATAAAGGAGCAGACAACATCCGGGAAAATGGAATGGAGCCGTTTATCAAAGCCCTTGTACCGAAGCTGTTCGCCCCTTCCCATATCGACACGATGAGAGAAGAAGTCCAGCTAGCAAAAGAAATTGGCTTTGCGACGAGCCCGGTTGGAGCCATCCAAACCTTAATCGCCATGCGTGATCGAGTAGATCGCAATCATGTGCTGCAAGAAACGACTCTACCTGTACTATTAGTCGCAGGATCAGAGGATCAGATCATTCCTGCTGAAAAAACTTTTACAGTTGATAAAACTAACGTCGAGCAAGTGTTGCTGCCTGATGTAGGGCATATGGGTATGGTAGAGGCACCAGAGAAAATGTCAGAAGCCTTCAAGAGCTTTCTAAACAGAAAGTAAACAAATATCACACCATAGTCCTAGCAAATTTTGCTATAATGAAAACGTTATCCTATTTATTTATACATAGACGAGAGGGGAAATTATCATGAAAAAGGCACGTCGGATTACGATGACGGCGTTTGCATCAATCGTATTTGCATCGCTGATGTCTTCCTCAGCATTTGCAGCACCATTGCATCCCGTACAGCACACTGACTGGATGGTGAAAAAGGCAATTGTATCAGCGGGTCAAAATGGCGATCTTGCTTTGGATCGTGCCGTGACTCTCGCAGAAGCTACTGTTGTTTTCTCCAAATTGAAAGAGGCAAAAGTGGGAGCTGCGGCTAAAGGTGCTCATTGGTCTACTCCCTATTTCGACTGGGCAAAGAGCCAAGGTGCTCTCACACAAGACGACTATAAAAACCCTACGCAAACCGTAACGTCTGCCAAGCTGACACAAATGGCTGACAAACTGGGCTATAAAATGAAGCTCGACAACAAAGCGACTGTAACGCGCGGTGAATTTTTCCAAGCATTGGGTGATGCGGCTACCACGCATGTAACGATTGCCCACACCAACGATACACATGGTCATATTCAAGAAGACAAGAACCAAAAAGAATTCGGCTTTGCCAAAATCGCAACCTTGCTCAAGGAATGGCGTGCAGAGAACGAAAACTTCTTGCTCTTGGACGCTGGTGATACCTTCCAAGGTACCGTTTTCGTGAACCAATTCAAAGGCGAATCTGTTGTTCCTATCCTCAACAGCCTCGACTACAACGTAATGGCTGCGGGTAACCACGAGTTTGACTTCGGTTATGAGCAACTGCTCAAGCTTCGTGACATGCTCGAGCATCCAGTCATCTCTGCTAACGTGTTCAAGTCAGATGGAAAAGAATTGCTGCTACCTGTTTTCAAAGCGGAGATTGGCGGGAAAAAATTCGCCTTTGTTGGTTTCGTAGCGGAAGACACACCTGTATTGACTCACCCTGACAACGTAAAAGGGCTGACATTCAAAAACCCGGTAGAAGTGGCGAAAGTACTTGTACCTGAGCTGAAAAAAGAAGTTGATCACGTGATTGTTGTTTCTCACATCGGAGTGAACGTAGACCGTGAAATCGCGAAAAACGTTCCTGGCATTGACCTGATTGTTGGTGGTCACTCCCATACTCCACTGAAAGCACCTGAACTCGTAAATGGCACGTACATCGTACAAGACTGGGAGTACGGCAAGTCTCTCGGACGCGCTGACCTCTACTACCTCGGCAAAGAACTGGTAGCATTCAGCGGCGGTTTGAAAGAGTACGATGAAGCAGTTGTAGCTGATCCAGACGTAGATAAGATGGTAAAAGAAATCGTGGGCAAGATCGATACTGTCATGAATGTTGTTATTGCGAAATCCGAAGTGCCACTCGATGGTGATCGTGCACTGGTTCGTACGAAAGAAACAAACGTAGGTAACCTGATCACAGATATCATGCTGGAGCGCACGCAGTCCATCAAAGGCTATGAGGCAGATGTAGCACTTGCTAACGGTGGTGGAATCCGTACACAGCTACCAGCAGGCGATATTACGAAAAAAGGTTTGTACACGCTCCTGCCATTCGAGAACAATACACTGGCAGTCGTAGAAGTAACAGGTGAAGAGCTGAAGAAAGCCCTCGAAAACGGCGTGAGCAAGGTAGAAGAGGGAGCAGGACGCTTCCCGCAAGTGAGCGGTATGAGCTTCACGTACAACCCAGCCAAGCCAGCTGGCGAGCGCGTAGTAGAAGTAAAAGTTGGCGACAAGCCGCTTGACCTGACCAAAACGTATAAAGTGGCAACGATCGACTTCCTGGCAGCAGGTGGAGATGGTTACGAATCGTTGAAAAAGCCATTCTTTAACACAGGCTTGTCCATGTACAGCATTGTGGAGGAAGGCTTGATCAAGCGTAAAACTGTCAATCCAAAAGTAGAAGGCCGCATTGTTGAAGTAAAATAAGGTTTGACCGGACAGGGATGGAGATAAACCTCCCTGTCCGTCTTTTATTATGAAGTACCTTGCAATATATAGTAGCCATTTGGTAAGCTCTTACATGGGTGATGTTGATGAACGTACAGTTTAAAAAAGGGGTTCTGGAGCTGTGTGTTCTCGTCTTGACAGCTAAGCAGGACAGATACGGCTACGAACTAGTTGCGAGCATCTCAGAAAAATTCCATATCTCTGAAGGAACGGTTTACCCCTTGCTTCGCCGTTTGACCCAGGAAGGATTTTTTACGACCTATTTGGCGGAATCACAAGAGGGACCCCCACGGAAATATTACCAGCTGACAAGTCGCGGTCGTCTTTATATGAATGACCTCGTCTTGGAGTGGCGAATATTTAACCGCGGGGTAAACGAGATCATAGAGGAGGGACTCGGATATGACAAGGCGTGAGTTTATGGATGAGTTAAATGCTTTGCTAAGCGCTTTGCCTGATAAAGAACGCTTAGACATCCTTGCCGATTATACAGAGCATTTTCTCTTGGGAATGAAACAAGGGAAGACCGAGTTTGAAATTGCGGAAGGCTTGGGAAGTCCGAAGCTAGTGGCACGAGAGCTTTTGGCTGGCTACCGAATTGATCAAGCACATTCCAACGCATCGGTAGGGAATATGACGAGAGCGATTGTCGCGACGATCAGCTTGGGATTTTTCAATCTCGTCTTTGTTTTGGGACCTTTTTTAGGCTTGATCGGTATACTGATGGGGTTGTATGCGATGACTGCGGTGCTTTTGGTCGCGCCAGTCGGAATATTCTTGGATTACGGGATTCCTGCCCCTTCCCAGGAGAGACTTTTCTTGTTGTTCTCCAGTATGGTTTCCGTAGGATTGGGTGGAATGTTTGCCATCGGCTTGCTGCGATTGACGAAATGGCTGTATCGGCAGTTCTTGCGTTATCTCCAGTTCAACGTGAAGATGATCAGGGGGAAATGAGATGCGAAATTTGATGAAAAGACTCTTTGGACTCAGTCTTCTTTTGTTCATCATCGGTGTATGTGGAATCATCTGGCTCTTTACGAAGCAAGAAAATTTCTCGTTTTCGTTAAAACAAGTCAATGAAGAGCGCATAATCGAACAAGAAGTAAAAGCGATTGAGTTGCTCACGGAAGCGGCTGATGTGGAAATCATGGCAAGCAAGCAACCAAAAGCGAGCGTACGGATGGTCGGGGAAGTATCCGAACAACAGCAGGAGCGACTGGAATTTCAGAGTGTAGTCTCACCAGATGGTACGCTGCTCGTAGAACTTCGTGAACGCCCTCATGTCAATATGTTTTATCCTCGCAACGGGAAGGTAAAGCTGGAGCTCTTCCTGCCAGAAAAAGTGTATGAGAACGTCCAGCTTGAAACGATGACAGGGGATATCAAGAGCGGAATGCTGCGTGCAAAGAACACGAAAATATCCACCAGCAATGGAGATGTGGACGTGTCGGGCTATGAAGGAGAAGGACTTGACGTCCAGACAGCCACAGGTGATATCAATCTGGCGAATGTTCGCTCTGCCGTTGTAATCGAAAGCTCCACAGGAGAGATTGATAAACTGACAATGCCAGAGCTGACCCATGACGTTTCCATTCGAACGGACACGGGGGATATTCGAGTGACGGTAGCCAAGGAGCCTGCTGCAGCACAGTTGGAAGTTACGACAGATACAGGTAGCATTGAAACCTCCTGGTCTAACCTTACCTATGAAAAGAACGAGGAATACAAAGTGAAGGCATCGATTGGATCAGGTGGACCCAAAATGACTGTGCGAAGTTCTACCGGGGACGTTCGCATTCAATAGGAGAAGTTTGGAAACACTGATGGATAGGATTGGAAACGGAAGAAACGAAAAGATTTTGACACAAAAGAGACATTACTTGTCGAATGACGAATGGTATCATATTGAAGGAAACATAATTGTGCAAAGCGAGGTTTATTCATGACCGCAAAAACTTTTAACGATACGTTTTTGAAAGCATGTCGCGGTGAAGCGACAGAGCATGTTCCGGTTTGGTACATGCGTCAGGCAGGGCGTTATCAGCCAGAATACCGCGCCATCCGCGCGAAGCATAGCTTTTTTGAAATGAACTACATACCGGAAGTTTGCGCGGAAGTGACACGTCTGCCAGTTGAGCAACTGGGCGTCGACGCTGCAATCTTGTTTGCAGACATCATGACGCCACTCAAACCGATTGGCGTGGATGTGAATATCGAATCTGGCATTGGTCCTGTGATCGCGAACCCAATCGAATCCTTGAAGGATGTTGAGCGTCTGCTTGAGCTCGATCCGGAAACGCATGTGCCGTACATTCTTGAATCCATTAAGATTTTACGTCAGCAATTATCTGTTCCATTAATCGGTTTCGCGGGTGCACCATTTACACTAGCTAGCTATATGATCGAAGGCGGCCCTTCCAAGCACTATCATAAGACAAAAGCATTCATGTATACCGAGCCGGTTGCTTGGCAGGCGCTGATGGAAAAACTGGGCGATATGACCATCACCTACCTCAAAGCGCAAATTAAAGCAGGTGCACAAGCTGTACAAGTATTTGATTCGTGGGTTGGTGCATTGAATGACGAAGATTACCGCGAGTACATTACACCAGTCATGACCCGTATCTTCAACGCACTAAAAGATACTGGCGTGCCAACGATCTATTTTGGTATCGGCGCTGGTCATCTTTTGATGGATTGGAACCGCTTGCCTGTTGATGTGGTTGGTCTGGACTGGCGTACTTCGATTACGACTGCTCGTGAGATGGGTGTGACGAAGACGCTGCAAGGCAATTTGGACCCAACGCTGCTATTGGCTCCCTGGGAGAAGCTCGAAGCGAAGGCGAAGGAAATTTTGGATGAAGGCTCAAAACAGCCAGGCTTCATTTTCAATCTGGGACACGGCGTATTCCCTGATGCTAAAGTAGAAACACTGCAACAACTGACGAAGTTCATCCATAGTTACAAAAGGGACGTCTAATCAGGAGGGGCGCTTACATGTCAAAGCAGAAGATCGGACTCTTGTTAATGGCGTATGGAACGCCACGCAGTCCTGAACAGATTGAACCATATTATACGCACATTCGCCGTGGTCGTAAGCCACCACAAGAACTGCTCGATGATTTGATGGCGCGTTATGAGGCTGTAGATGGATTGAATCGATTTGCAGACATTACGGATGAGCAGGTGCGCGCTCTTGAGCAGGAAATGAACAAACGCTATCCAGATCGGGAATTTGTAGGGTACCTTGGTTTGAAGCATATCGCTCCGTTTGTCGAAGACGCAGTAGAGCAAATGAAGCAGGATGGGATTACAGAAGCGGTCAGTCTTGTTCTGGCGCCTCATTATTCCAGCTACAGCGTCAAAGAATACAATGGACGAGCACAGGAGCATTCCGCGGCAATTGGCGGACCTGTCATCCAGAGCATTGAGAGCTGGTATCTGGAGCCAGGCTTCATCGGATATTGGGCAGATGCTATTCAAGCGACCTTTGCTGCGATGACGGATGAAGAGCGTGGACAAGCAGTCGTGATCTTCTCCGCGCACAGCCTGCCGGAAAAAATCTTGAAGTCAGGTGATCCTTACCCCATGCAACTGGAGGAGACAGCAAAGCTCATTGCGGAGCAAGCAGGGATCACTTCCTATGCAATCGGATGGCAAAGCGCCGGAAATACACCTGATCCGTGGTTGGGACCAGATGTACAGGATTTGACTAGAGAGCTGTACGAAGCAAAGGGCTACCAAGCATTTGTTTACTGTCCTGTCGGATTTATTGCGGAGCATTTGGAAGTTCTGTTTGATAATGATGTGGAATGCAAAGCGGTTACAGATGAGCTAGGGGTACATTACTATCGTCCACCGATGCCTAATGCCAGACCTGCGTTCATTTCCTGTCTGGCTGATGCTGTCGGAAAGAAGCTGGCGAATTAGGGGATCGATCATATGAGCGATAATACCTATCATATTACGATTATAGGCGGCGGCATCACTGGGTTGACCGCTGCTTATTACTTACAAAAGGAAATCGAAGCAAAAGGCTTGCCCATCCGTTTTCAACTGCTTGAAGAACAGGGACGACTTGGTGGAAAAATCAAGACATGGCGTCACGAAGGGTTTGTGATTGAGCAAGGTCCCGATTCGTTTCTCGAGCGGAAAACGAGTGCGGCTGAGCTGGCAGTGGACTTGGGGCTTGCGGATGATCTCGTTCGCAACAGTACAGGACAAGCTTATATTTGGCATCAGGATCGCCTGAAGGCTATACCAGAAGGAGCGGTCATGGGTGTACCGACGAAGCTCATGCCTTTTGTCACGACCGATCTCATTTCTTGGCCAGGCAAGCTTCGGGCAGCTTTGGATCTCGTTCTTCCTGCATCAAAAGGAGACGGCGATATCTCCGTGGGTGACTTTTTTCGGCGTAGGCTAGGTAATGAAGTTATTGATAATCTTATAGCGCCTTTATTGTCCGGTGTCTACTCCGGGGATCTCGACAAGCTCAGCTTGCTTGCGAGTTTTCCTCAATTCGCAAAAATGGAGGAGCAGCATCGCAGCTTGATCGTAGCGATGAAGCATTCTCGCCCGCAAATAAAAACGCAAGAAAAGCCAAAAGGCATCTTTCTGACGTTGAAGAACGGCTTGCAGTCCTTAGTAGAGGCAATCGAGAAGAGCCTGCCAGAAGAAGTCATCTCGAAGAATACCGGTGTCAAAGAACTGGTGAAACGGCCAGACGGGAAGTACACCTTGGTAATGAAAAATGGGGAAACGATCGAGACAGATACGGTGCTGTTTACCGTACCACATGCTATCGCAGAGCCGTTGTTCCGTCCTTATGTACAAGTTCCTACCCTGCCCCAAGCGAAGCCGCATATGGTTGCAACCATCGCGATGGCATTTCCAGAGTCAGCCATTGATTTAGGGATGGAAGGGACAGGATTTATTGTACCGCGGCATTCTGGAGCCAAAATTACCGCATGTACGTGGGCGCATCGCAAATGGCCGCATACGACGCCGAAAAACAAAGCCTTGCTGCGTAGCTTCATAGGGAGAGCAGGAGAGCAATCCTTCATGGAGCAGACGGATGAGGAAATTTTGGAGGTCGTCCTCCGCGATCTGCGCAAGATCATGACGATTCGAGCAGAGCCGGATTTTTATAACGTATCACGCCTGCAAAATGCCATTCCATATGTTGTCGGACACCAGGCTTGGGTGCAGGATGTGAACAATCAATTAAAAGAAAAACTCCCTGGTGTTATCGTGGCAGGTGCGTCGTACAGCGGCGTAGGTGTACCCGATTGTATTGATCAGGGGAAAAAAGCAATAGCAGAATGGATCGCGTCTGTAAAACCGGGGAGATAGATAACCCCGGTTTTTCCTTTTTTTTCGGTGCTAAACGGCTCGTCCTGTCCATATAGTATAGGGAAATGTCCTGCACTTGAAAGGAGGAGCACGAATGGCATTACAGGATGGGCAACTCTCTTTTGCCATCAAGGAGACCATTTTCCTCTCATCCGATAGAGCTGGAATAGGTGAATTGCAAGAGCTGGAATTGGTTCCAGATGTGGAAGTGTTAGAAAATGATTCCTACATCTCGATCACGGGTTGCTTGCAATTAGTAGGGAAGTACGAGCCAATCAGGGAAGCCGCAGAAGCGACAGGCGGCGAAGGAGAATCGCTGGTTGAGGCCATGACTTTTACTCCCTTTCGCCAGGAAGCATCGGATCAAGCCTTTTATGGCTGGGAGGAACAGATCGGTCATCGCATTCCGTTGAACATCACCATTCCATTGGATCGGATTACCGAGATCGGAGACATCTACGCAATTGTGGACAGCTTTGACTACAAACTGGAATCACCACATCAAATGCTGATCGATGCCGATCTGAAGATTTTGGGGATAGTCCTCGGGGATAGAACTGAACAAGCAGAGCAGATCGAAACGCAGGCTGCTGGTCCAGGCGAAGGAGCGTGGGAATACAGCTTTGCTACTGGCGATGATGGGGGTGGGCAAGAATATACGAAACAGACGTCCCTCGATGACATTGATCAAAAGCTGAGTGCGTTGGAGGAGGAATTGGAGCGGCAGGCATTGCCAGCATCCTATGAATCAACCGAATCTCCTTCCATGTTCGATACTCCGGCTATTGCTCAATCCGATGAGGATGAATACTACGAGCAATACGGTGATGTGCTGGAAGTGGCACAGCCCAATCCTTCGGAGTCCTGGGAGACTGCTCCTATTTCGTATGATTTCGATTCCCAACAATCTGCTTCGTATGATTCTTCTGTCGCCTATCCCGAGCAGTCCGTATTGGCAGATGAGCAAGAGCAGATGAGAGAAATAGCCGAAAAAGAACAAGGACATGAGGAGCCTATACTGGCTTTACACGATCAACAGGCAATCGCATACCAGCAAGTTTCCAACGAATCTACTGGGTCATCGGTCCAAGCAGAGTCGCAAGAAGCAGTGCAAGAAGCAGTACAAGAAGCAGTACAAGAAGCGGTGGAAGCCAGTGTTGTGTCCGAGCCAGAGCCTGAGCAAGAAGCAGAACCAGTCGTTGCACAACCAGAGGCTGCCGCGGAAGATGTAGAAGTGCGAGTGGCGATTTCCGGGAAACCCTCCCAAGAAGAAAGAAGTAACGTGAACATTACTTCCATCTTCTCACAAGCGAGTCGTGCCAAACAGGAAGCGATGGCGTTGGAGGCGGAATCTTCATCTAGCTCTTCGCGACATGGGTCTGCGGCGAATGCCAACCCTTCTACGATGGAGGCCATGCAAAATCTTACATCGTTTGTCCGGAGAAAAGAAGAGCGTTCCAGTCAGTTGAAAATGTGCATTATTCAGCGAGATGAGACGTTAGAGCATATTTCACAACGTTACTCCTTGCCTGTTTCCAAAATCATGGAAGTAAACCGATTAGCTTCCGAGCAGCTTGTAGCAGGGCAGATTCTGTACATCCCACAATAGAGGAGTGGGGGACCGTGGATAAAATTGATCTCTCCGAGGTTTGCCAGCAATATCGGGCGCGCGTAATCCGAATTACGCCCCTTGATGATTGCTATTTACTGGAGACAAACCGGGGCCCCAAAGAACTCCACGTTTGGCCGCGTGTAGATGTGATGCGCTGGTCGTTTGCTTGGCGCGAACGACTGGCTCGTCAGGGGTTTCGAGAAGTGGAGCGGTTTATTCGTACGAGAGACACCAAGCCATTTTTGATTTTGGGTAAACGCGGTGTTACCATGACCGACCATCACAGACAATTCGAAGACTATCAGCCCGGCCAGGACATTGCGAGGGAATGTGGACGCGTGATCGCGATGATGCATCAGTCTCAGCAGGAAAGTCCTTTACTGTCCGGAAGTGATTTGCTCAAGCAGGAAAAGAAGCAAGTAGAAGAAAAGGGAAGGCGTGCCAAAGAGTTGGTCGAATCATTTCGAGCCAAATCTGGGCGGAATTCTAAGGAAAATCGTTGGGTATCGGAACTCATGACCCCTATGCTGCAAAGAATGGACCGTTCCGCTGCGATGCTGGCCCACGAGCGAATTACTCCGGAGGCGGTTGCTGTATCCCATCGGGACCTTTTGCGTGACAACTGGGGAATGATAAACGGGAAGCTGTACTTAAGAGGTTTTTTCAGGCCGGTGATTTCAGTCCAGCAACGCGATGTTGCCACTTTTTTGCGCGATCACTTTTTAACCCATAAGGATCTGAAGCAGATTGACGCTTTTTTTGACGGCTATGAAGAAATCAAGCCACTCACCTATGGAAACTATTCGTTGATACTCGCCTTTATGGCTCGTCCTCGTGAAGTGTACAAGAGTATCGAATCGTACGTAAAGCGCGTATCGCTGGATCGAGAAGCGTCGATCGCTGGTATTGAGCAGGCCTTGCAGAGCCAACAATCTGTTGACTTGCTGCTTCGGCATATTGCAGAGCGGGCCGAGCGTTCGAGGAGGGAGGGAGTCTATGAGTCGGTATGATGACATTGCTCCTTTGTTCAAAGAGTATGACATGTATCCCCAGAGCATTGACGTTTTAAAGGAGCCAAATGTATTTAAGGCGACGACTCCCTACGGCTCCTTCGTATGCAAACGAGCCCAAGTACCCGCTCAACGTCTTGTTTTCGTCAGCGATATGCTGCGTCAATTGCAGCACCGCGGATGGGATGGAGCCGTTCCTTTTACGTACACGAAATACGATGATCCTTTTGTTCAACAGGGTAACACTGCCTTTTACGTAACCCCTTGGCAGCCAGGAAGTGAGGAATGGGCCGAGCAACCTTTGTCTTGGGCGACTCCTGCCTTGGAGCGTTTGGCGGAGCTTCATCATTTGACACAAAACTATCGCTACGATGATCCGAGACAGGTGGAGCCACTTGTCGACTCCTTGTTGAACCGTTGGCAATATTGGCAAGACCAAATGAATAAGGCGGAAACCCTTGCGCAGGAACGCAAATATCCTTCCCCTTTTGATCTGGTGTTTTTGGCTAACAAGGAGTTTCTTGAGGAAATGGCACAAACAGCCACAGACTTATTGACCGATTGGCGAGAGCGTCATGAGACGCACGCGCATTTTCGCTTATCGTTGATCCATGGTAACCCGAATCCCGAGCATGTTGTGCCAGATCGATCGGGGAAAGGACGGCTGCTTAATTTTGATCGTGCCAGCTTTGATACACCAGTGCGCGATTTGACGCTATTTTATCGTACTTATTTTCAAATGGCGGGGGATGAGGTTGGGGCTTCTCAGCTATTCCATCGCTACGCCGAGATATTTCCGCTGCGACCAGAAGAAATTGAGCTGATGGCCTCGTTTCTGTCCTATCCGGAGAGGATCATGAGAGACTTGGATATTTATTATCATCATCCCCGCGAGTGGACCGAGTTTTACGCTGTCCAACGTTTTGAAAAAGATATGGACCGCCTGATGCGCCTGCATCGTTGGGTCCAGCAAGCCTTTTAATAAGCAACGTCTCACCGCGTGGGGCGTTGTTTTTCTTTTTTATAACCATTCAAGGGAGATGGCAACATAGAGCATGGCTAGCAAACCGAGAAGGACGACATCAAAAGAGGTAGGAAACACTACTGTTCGGATAAACTGAAAAACCAACAGCGGAAAGAGCACTTGCTTGCACCCGTATTTGATCCGTAAATACGTGGGGTTATACTTCCAACGAAAATTCATCACAATCACCTCATTCCAGCATATGCGCGGCAACTTTGGACAGTGTCTACAACCTTGAGCAAATGCCTAAAACATTTTGATTGAAAGTAGATAGTGGTTTGAATGGTGCCTGAAAAGGGAAGGTGTAGGGCAGGAAGGCTAGGACGAAACGAATAAAGGTGATCACAATGTTTTTGAAAATTGCCATAACCCTTTTCGCAATTCCCGAAAGAAAGAATTATGCTAAAGTGTGTATGGGAGTGGCTCGGGGATGAATCATCAATTGGTCAAACTAATGGAATTGAAACAGAATTACGAGTATCTGGTGATGACCAGCAATGAGCAAAGCAAGCGCCAAGTCAATTACGAGAGTCTCATGCCATTTATAGAAGAGTTGGTCGATACGTGGTTCGTGAAAATGGACAAGCCTTGCTTCTTGTCGATCACGTTTGAATCGGCTTTAGGTGCTGTTTATTTTCGAATCGAGCGTGGAAATAAAGAGAACGCAAAAGTACAGCGCGAAGTAGAAGAGCGCATTGTTGTCTCGGAACAGTGTGACACTGCTCAAACACCGCGCTATGTTCGCTTGTTCGCCCAGAGTAACGTCAATGACCATGAGCTAAAGGAACTGGAAAAAGCTTTTTATGGGCTGCTCCTTGTGAATATTCGGGCGTTGATCCTCAGATGTCAACAGGACCAGTCAACAGGGCAGCGAGAAATCGAGATGGAGATGAAGCTGGCTAGACGCATGCAGTCGATGCTCATTCCCACAGAAGAATTGCAGTTAACCAGTTTGCGAACAAGAACGGTATACGTGCCAGTTGATTATGTAGGCGGAGATTACATTGACTATAGACAAATCAATGATCGCTACACCTGTTTTATCAGTGCGGATGTGTCCGGGCACGGTTTTTTGGCCAGTATTTGGGCAACGGGGATTAGGATTGCTGTACGGCAGGTTTTGCAGTCCAGTTACTCGCCGGATGAGATTTTGGAACGACTCAATCAGTTGCTTTATGCAGATTTAGTGAAGACCCGTTCTTACATTACGATGCTGGTTGCTGTCTATGATGAGAGGGAACACAAAATTCGATTTGGCAGGGCAGGACATCCGCAGCCTTTTTATTTGTCCAAGTCGAATCAAGCCATTTTAGCTAGCAAGGGTGGGGTTGGCCTAGGGCTTTTGCCCGATAGCACGTATCAAATGGAGGAGGTACCCTTAGAAGAAGAGGGCATGCTGTTGCTCTACACAGATGGTTTGCTGGATACAGGGAGAAAAGAAGTGTTTCGAGGTAGCAGACAATGGCTTGAAGAACTATCCTCCTTATTAAATTTGCCTGGTGATAGTAAGCAGGAATCGATGAATCGAGTTGAGGCCTACTTATTGGAGATCACACAGCAGCGAAACCAAACGGATGATATTTCTGTGTTGATTCTTCAATTTGAGCCTGAAGAGAGTATAGCCCTCGTGTAGTTGCGCGTGAATAGGAGGATGAACTGTGATTTTGTGTGAGCGTTGTCCGGACAATCCCACTTGTGATAATTGCCTTGTCGCGCTACGTTCTGGCGGTGCAGCGAACAAAGTAGTTCCGCCCCGCACTGTAAAGGTGACGAACCTAGCAACGAAGGAATCGTTCGAGGCGAAGCTGGTAGCAGTGAGTCGGACGACCATTGGGTTAAGCAGTTCTGATCATGTTTTGCACGGACGCATAGAAATAGAGCTCGCCTATGATTTCCGAATTATTGGTACCGGATTGCGCGGTATAGCAGGTGATCCGTACTACATTATCGATATCGAAAAAGTTTTGCGACGGGAAGATGTTCTGGAGCGGTTGCTTCTGGAAGAATTTCATACATGGCACATGAGTGGCGAATTGGACCCGGCAGACGTCTTGTTACATTGGAAGGATCGAGACGACGAGCGGGGGCGATTAATAAAACAAGAGATTCAGAAGTTATCCATACTGCGTCAGATCGAGACCGTTTTCCTCTATCTTTACGATGAAGGGAAAGTGCGTCCGCTGGGTGACGTTCGTGCGAGTTTGGAAGTAGAGCGAGAAATGCAACGACTGGTCGAAGATGCGGCTGGATCGGGTGGTTCTGTAAGGGAGCAAATTGTCACCACTGATGGCACAAAGGTGTTTGAATTATACACATCTGTATTGCCAGATCGGACCTGTGGGATCGCCTTGATTGATGTCACGGCCGTCATTGCAGAAGAACGAAAACGCAAAAGACGGGAATGGGAGATCTACAGAGATATTCTGGGTGTGGTCACAGAAGGTAAGCTATTGTTGCTTAGTGATGAAGAATTATTTTTCTTGCTTCGGGAAGGTCATAAGCTCTTGGCAATCGACATCCGTTTACCGGAGCAGCTTGCAGAACTGCGTAAATTGTTCAAGCAAGCTTTGGAACCACATGGCATTTCTGATAAGCGCTTGCTGCAGTTTCTCGTTGCGGTCAACGAAGCTGCTTCCAATACGTTGAAGCACGGAAATGGCGGTGTGGTTACGTTATACCTAACAAATGACAGAAAGATGTGCCGCGCTGTGATCCATGATGAAGGACAAGGCATTTTACTCGAGGATATTCCGCGAGCTACCCTACAACAAGGATTTTCTACGCGCCACTCGCTTGGGGCCGGTTTTCACGTGATCCTGCAATACTGTGATCGTGTTTATTTGAGCAGCTCGCTGGCAGGCACCAAGCTTATTTTAGAATGTATCCTTTCACGTTAAGCAACCATTTCCAAAAAGCCAAATGTTTGCAAGTGAATGAAAATGGGTAATATAGTAAAAGGACGAGCAGATTGGGTGTACCGATACCTATTGAGAGGAGTTTGAGCATGGACTACCGCGCAACAGAGGCGAACGGACAGGCTACATTGTTTTTCGTCGGAGAGTTGGACATGGCTGTAGGAGATCGAGTAGGTGAATTGCTCCAGCAGTATGGAGGGCGAAATCAATCCGTTACCGTCGATTTTCAAGGTGTCTCCTTTGTAGATTCTTCCGGTATTGGAAGCCTGTTTTTTACCACGAAAGAACTGTTGGCCATGGGCAAACAGGTAGAAATCGTTAATGTCCGAGAAGAAATTCTCGATATTTTGGGCGTGCTCGGTTTTACCGAAGCACTAGGCATTGCAGTTGGAAAAGTGGGCGAAACACGGGTTTGACGCCAAACAGCGTGATTGTATATAATAGTGAAAGCTAATCATACGACAACTACATACGATAGGAACAATGAGTGGGAAGAGTAAGTCAGAACGCCTTAGCAGAGAGGAGAATCAGTTGCTGCGAGATTCTCTAAGGATTTGAATGGCTGAAGGTCGCCCAGGAGTTTTTTCGGTGAAAGCATGTGCCTAGCCGAGACCGGTTCGCAACCGTTATCTTGTCAGAGTGAACACACCATAAGCTTGACGTTTATCGTGTGTTAACAAAGGTGGTACCGCGAAAATAATCCTTTCGTCCTTTGCGATGAAGGGTTTTTTTATTTTTTGCAAAGCAAGTCATGCTAATAGGAGGAGTCGTACATGTCTACACAGCCAACAACCGACATCGACCAATTGCTGCCGAAAAACTATGATCCAAAAGCAGCAGAGAACAAATGGTATCCGTATTGGATCGAGAAACAATTTTTCAAGGCAGAACGTGACCCGAATAAACGTCCGTTTACGATTGTCATTCCACCGCCAAACGTAACTGGTAAATTGCACTTGGGCCATGCGCTCGATACGACTTTGCAAGATATCATTACGCGTACCAAGCGTATGCAAGGCTACAGCACCTTGTTCTTGCCAGGTATGGACCACGCTGGTATTGCAACTCAAGCGCGCGTAGAAGCTACCTTGCGTGAGGAAGGTGTCTCTCGCCATGATCTGGGCCGCGAAAAATTCGTGGAAAAGGTATGGGAGTGGAAGCACATCTACGCTTCGCATATTCGTGAGCAGTGGGAAAAGCTCGGTCTTGCCCTGGATTACTCCCGCGAGCGTTTTACGATGGATGAAGGCTTGTCCCAAGCTGTACGCGAAGTATTTGTTCGTCTGTACGAAAAAGGCTTGATCTATCGTGGCAACCGCATTATTAACTGGGACCCTGCTGCCCGCACAGCTCTGTCCGATATTGAAGTGATCTACAAGGAAGTAAAAGGTGCGCTGCATCACATGCGTTACCCATTGGCAGACGGCACTGGTTATATCGAAGTAGCTACAACCCGTCCTGAAACAATGCTCGGTGATACGGCTGTAGCGGTACATCCGGAAGATGAACGTTACAAGGACATGATCGGCAAAACCGTTATTTTGCCAATCGTAGGACGCGAAATTCCAATCGTCGCAGATGACTACGTTGATCCTGAGTTTGGCTCTGGCGCTGTGAAAATTACGCCAGCACACGATCCGAATGACTTTGAATTGGGTCTTCGTCATCAGTTGCCACAAATCGTT
Organism: Brevibacillus sp. MS2.2; assembly: GCF_013284345.1. NCBI lineage: Bacteria > Bacillati > Bacillota > Bacilli > Caryophanales > Paenibacillaceae > Brevibacillus > Brevibacillus sp. MS2.2. The sequence continues at coordinate 55,804 of NZ_JABSUZ010000024.1, read as the reverse complement.
GTCATGGATGAGACGGGCACGATGAACGAGCTGGCTGGTATCTATAAAGGCTTGGATCGCTTTGCATGCCGCAAGCAAATCATCAAAGATTTAACCGAGCAAGGTGTTATGTTCAAGGTTGAGGAGCATATTCATCAGGTTGGACATAGTGAGCGCAGCGATGCAGTTGTAGAACCATACCTTTCTACCCAATGGTTCGTAAAAATGCAGCCTTTGGCTGACGAAGCACTGGCTAATGCAAACAGCCCTGAGAGCGTGAAATTCGTCCCAGAGCGCTTCAAGACGAATTACCTGCGTTGGATTGAAAACATCCGCGACTGGTGCATCTCCCGTCAGCTTTGGTGGGGTCACCGAATTCCTGCATGGTATTGCGGAGATTGTAACGAAACGATTGTATCTCGCACAGATGTGACTGAGTGCCCAAGCTGCCATAGCCACAAGCTGGAGCAGGACAACGACGTTCTCGATACATGGTTCTCCTCTGGTCTATGGCCGTTCTCCACACTAGGCTGGCCGGAAGAATCTGAGGACATGAAGTACTTCTATCCAACGAACGTCCTGGTAACAGGTTACGATATCATCTTCTTCTGGGTTGCTCGTATGATGTTCTCAGGTCTTGAATTTACCGGAAAAAGTCCGTTTGAATCCGTCTTGATCCACGGCATTATTCGCGACTCCGAGGGCCGCAAAATGTCCAAATCACTCGGAAACGGCGTCGATCCGATGGAAGTGATTGAGAAGTACGGAGCGGATGCACTGCGATACACACTGGCGACAGGGAACTCACCAGGGAATGACCAACGATTCTATTGGGAAAAGGTGGAGGCAAACCGCAACTTCGCGAACAAGATTTGGAATGCGTCCCGTTTTGCCTTGATGAACCTGGCTGACTTCAAATACGAGGAAATCGATTTGAGCGGTGAGCTGTCTACACCAGACAAATGGATTCTCTCCCGCCTGCAAGCGACAATCGCAGATGTAACCCGTCTGTCTGATGCATTTGAATTTGGGGAAACAGGCCGTGTGCTGTACAACTTCATTTGGGATGACCTGTGTGACTGGTATATCGAGATGGCGAAGCTGCCGCTGTATGGTACCGATGAAGCGGCGAAGAAAACAACCCAATCCGTTCTGGTAACGGTTCTGGATCAAACGCTCAAGCTGTTGCATCCGTTCATGCCGTTCATGACGGAGGAAATTTGGCAGGCATTGCCTCACCAAGGCGAGAGCATTACAGTAGCACCTTGGCCAACCGTTAACGAGCAATGGATTTATGCTGAAGCAGAAAGCGAAATGAACCAGTTGATGGATATCATCCGCAGCGTACGCAACATCCGTGCAGAAGTAAACGTACCGATGTCCAAGAAAATTGAGCTCTTGATCAAGCCAAGCGATGCATTGTCCGCTGAGCGTCTGACACGCGGTGAGCACTACCTCACTCGTTTCTGCAACCCTGAGCGTCTGGAAATCAGCCTGGATCTGGCTACGCCTGATAAAGCGATGTCTGCTGTGATCACGGGAGCTGAATTGTTCCTTCCACTGGCAGGCTTGATCGATATCGAGCAAGAGCTAAAGCGTCTGGAAAAAGAAGTGGCGACACTCAACGGCGAAGTGGAGCGCATTGAGAAAAAGCTCAACAATGCTGGATTTATGGCCAAGGCACCTGAAAAAGTAGTCGCAGAGGAAAAAGCGAAAATGGCAGACTACATGGATAAGCGGGATAAAGTGATTGCACGACTTGCCGAATTGAAGGGCGAATGATCCGCCATACCATCGCATATTTTTGAGAATGGAGCATTGTGGTATGCATGCAGAAGAAGGGTTTGTAGAATATACGCAAGCGCTCGACTGGCTGCATGGATTGCTCAGGTTCGGTCAACGGCCGGGGCTTGAGAGGATGCAGTGGGTTTTGGAGCAAGTAGGACATCCTGAGCGGAGAATCCCATTCATTCATGTAGCTGGTACCAATGGAAAAGGTTCAACCTGCGCATTCCTGACGCAAATGCTGATGGAAGCTGGATATAGTGTGGGTACATTTACCTCCCCTTATTTGGTTGATTTCCGTGAGCGCATCCGTTACAACGGCAGCATGATCGCGGAAGAAGATCTATTGCAGTTGGTGAATGAAGTCAAGGTATGGGTGCAACGCTGCGAACAAGAAACAGAGTTCGGTTCCCCTACCGAATTTGAAGTGATTACGCTGATCGCCATTCTTTATTTTTCAAGAGTGGCGAGACCAGCGGTAGTCGTATGGGAAACAGGACTAGGCGGGCGATTGGATTCGACGAACGTCGTCCTTCCGCTTGTTTCGGTCATCACGAATATCGGCATGGATCATACACAAGTGTTGGGAGAAAGCTTGGAAGATATTGCCCGGGAAAAAGCGGGGATTATCAAATCGGGTGTTCCAGTAGTCACAGGTGAGGTTAGGCCGGAACTTCTTGCGATTTTTGAGGAGCGCACAAGACAAACGAAGAGTACGCTATATCATATTGGTGAACATTTCCAGGCGGAGCAGGTAGAGGAGCAACTGGGTGAACAGCAGTTTCGTTACAAAAGCATTCACCGTCGTACGGAAGCATCCTACCGTCTTACCATGAATGGCATTCACCAAACAACCAATGCAGCCGTTGCTTTAATGACCATCGATATCCTGCGAAATTACTTCTCTTTCTTGCTGGAGGAAGAAGAAATATCTCGCGGTTTGCAACAAACGCGTTGGCCTGGTCGTCTAGAAGTCATCTCTCCAAGACCAATGGTTATCTTGGATGGGGCACACAATCAGGAAGGAATGGAGGCGCTTGTAAGCAGTCTGGATCGGTTGTTGCCGGACGGAGTACAGTTGCATTTGCTCTTTTCTGGATTGGCAGATAAGCCGCTTGCCAAAATGGCAGAGTCGCTCGCACCAGTAAAGTCAAAAATCAGAAAGCTGCATGTGACAACCTTTGACTTCCCGCGTGCAGCCGAAGCCAATAGCTTACAAGAGTCGTTTTTAGCCGGTGGCTGGGAGCAAGAGTTTCTCGATGCAGTCCCAGACTGGCGGACGTTTCTCCTTTCTTGGATGCGGGAGAAGCAATCGGCGAAGGCGGATGACTGGTTGGTCGTCTGCGGTTCGCTCTACTTCATCGCCCAAGTACGCGCATTCTTTCCCACTATAGTAGAAGAGGCAGGTGAATAGGGTGGATCAGGCCCAACACGTCCACTTTGTGGGCATCGGCGGTTATGGCATGAGTGCCATTGCCCGCGTCTTGATCGACCTTGGATACAAGGTAACCGGCTCCGATGTCGCCATGAATGATTTGGCGAAAAAGCTGGAAGCAAGAGGGGCGGTCATTCATATTGGCCATAATGCTGCCCACGTGGAGGGAGCAGACAGCATCGTATACTCCACCAGTATTTCCAAAGACAATCCTGAGGTGATCGCAGGTCAAGCATTAGGAATTCCGGTCATGCACCGTTCCCAAATGCTTGCTCGCATATTGAATGAGCGCACAGGAGTAGCAGTTGCCGGAGCACACGGCAAGACGACCACGACATCGATGATCTCTCACGTGCTGGAAGAGTGCGGTGTAGACCCGACTTTTATCATCGGTGGTGAATTGATGAGTGCTGGTACCAACGCAAAGGCAGGTACCAGTGATTATGTCATTGCCGAGGCAGACGAGAGCGACGGTTCCTTTTTGGAATACAGACCGATGTATGAAATTGTGACGAGCATCGAAGCAGATCATCTGGAGCATTTCGATGGCGACTTCAACAATTTGAAACAGGCGTATGTCCAGTTCTTAAGCCATCTCAAACCGAATGGAAAAGCGATCCTGTGTATCGATGATCCACATGTACGTGAAGTCATGCCGTCCGTCGAAAAAACGGTCGTGACGTATGCAGTCGATCCGAATTTTGTGGCGCAAGCACAGTTTTCTGCCACTTCGATTGAATGTGGAGATCGTTGCAGCACGTGCCAGATTTATCACAAGGATGAACGATTGGGTGAATTGTGTCTCGTAGTCCCAGGCAAGCATAATATTGCAAATGCGCTGGCTGCGATCATTGTTTGCCTGGATATTGGCCTTTCCTTTGAAAAAATTGCACAGGCACTGTCTACTTTTAGCGGTGCCAAGCGCAGATTCCAAATTATCGGAGATGTACGAGGCGTCCTGGTCGTAGACGACTACGCGCATCATCCAACGGAAATTATCGCCACACTAAGCGGGGCAAGGGCGTCGGGTAGACGTGTAATCGCTGTGTTTCAGCCACAACGATACACACGCACGTATTTCCTCATGGATGAATTCAGCCGTGCCTTTGCAGAAGCAGACGAAGTGATCATCACGGATATCTACTCCCCAGCGGGAGAAGAAAAGATTGAAGGAGTTACCTCCGAGGTGCTGGTGCAAAAAATCCGCACCAACAGCCACCCGCGTGCGCAGTACATTCCGACGAAGGAACAAATGCAGGAGCATGTCTTCAAAGGATTGCAAGAGGGAGACCTCGTGTTGACAATGGGTGCAGGAGACATTTGGAAATCCGCTTACTGGCTGGCTGAAAAGCTAGAGAAGTAACGGATAGAGACGTATGAAGACTTGGAACCTACGGGTTTCAAGTCTTTTTATAGTTTTGTAAGGTCTCGATAAACCAACAACGCTGGTGAGAAGAAAAAGCACAGGGCTCGTAGACCTTGACAATGCCTACCCAGTCGGAACTTAAAAAAGGAGACCACGCTCGTCGAACACTTCTTCCTTGAGAAACTTCCGCCCGTAGGGTGGCTTTGGCTCGACGGTCCCCTTTTTTAAGTGGAGACGTCCAGTGAATCCCCTTTGCTGGCGTGTCAGAGTCGAAGAGACCTGTGCTTTTTCTTCTCCTCCACTATGACTACTCAACATAGACTTTTATTTTTAAATATTAGTACCAGATACTAATATCAAGTGTTATAATCAGATCATAAAAACGAAAGGTGATGATCGGATGATGACAAATACAAGCCCCTTCAAGTCGCGAATTACCGCCATCGGTACGTATGTGCCGAGTCGCGTTCTTACCAATACAGATATGGAAAAGCTAGTGGATACATCGAATGAGTGGATTTTACAACGAACAGGTATTCACGAGCGCCGTATGGCAAGGGAAGATGAATTTACCAGTGATCTGGCCATCGCTGCAATCCACGATATGATTGCAAATTATGGGAAGGATGTCCGCGATGTCGATATGATTTTGGTCGCAACCAGTACGCCAGACTATCCATTTCCAAGCGTCGCGAGTCAAATCCAGGCGCATTTTCAAGTCGAGCAGGCGGGAGCCATGGACCTCTCCGCTACCTGTGCAGGATTTACGTATGCGCTCCATACGGCAAATGCGCTCATCAGCTCTGGCTTGCATCGCAAAGTGTTGGTAGTAGGCGCAGAAACGTTAACAAAAGTAACCGACTATACAGATCGTACGACGTGCATCCTGTTCGGGGACGGAGCGGGTGCAGTGTTGGTTGAACAAGACTCTACAGCTCCTGGTTTTTTGTCCGCCTATTTAGGCTCAAAGGGGGACGGCGGGATTCATGTGTACCGATCAGGCTTGTCAGCGCATATGGACGGACGAGAATTGAGCGGGAATGGATGCATGGTCCAAAACGGGAGAGAAGTGTACAAGTGGGCAGTAACAACTGTTCCAAAAGGGATGCAGGAGGTTGTGAGCCGGGCAGGCAAAACGCTCGAAGATGTCGACTGGTTCATCCCGCACAGTGCCAATTTGCGTATGATCGAATCCATTTGCGAGAAGAGCCAGTTCCCTCTCGAAAAGACATTATACAGTCTGACACACTACGGCAACACATCAGCAGCTACCATTCCATTGTCGCTCGCCTTGGGGATCAAGGAAGGCAGAGTAAAGGCAGGGGATACGATTCTGTTGTATGGGTTTGGCGGCGGTCTCGTCCACGCTGGCCTTTTGTTCACTTGGAATCCGTAAAACAAGTTCATTAATCGAGAGGCTGTCCAGGACATTCTGGGCAGTTTTTTTATCCCAGGAATGAAAGGTATTCTTAAGAACAGTTTTCGACTGGGGGAAGAAGAATGGCAAACGCAGTGATATTATTCGGGCTCTGCCTTTACCTCTCGTGGGTAGATTTTCGTCATAGACGAATACCCAATCTTGCATTAGGTGCAGGGTTTGTACTGATTTCTATTATGGAGTATGTTCTCTCTTCGCCGATGGAATGGCTGATGGCAGGACTCTTTGCAATTCTTAGTTTACTGGTTTTTGGGTGGATCAGCTGGCACAGGCCGCTTGCGCTTGGGATGGGAGATGTGAAGCTGTTCGCTCTTGTTTGCTATGGACTTGGGGTCCGCGATTTCGTAGTTGTTTTGACAATTGCGAGCATGGCAGCCTTGCTGGTCTCTCTCATCTTGTTACTGATACGAAAAGTAAGTATAAAATGCGAAGTACCGTTTGCGCCTTTTGTGACGATTGGCATAGCAGTCGTTTTGTATATGAACGAAGCCTACTGATATTGCATGTGGAATAAGTAGTAGAAACAAATTTAATAGAATCACTAGATAGAAGTCATAACCCGTCCGAGCAAAACGTATGCTAGTACAAAGAGCCTGTGACTAGGAGGGCAAGCGTATGAGCGGACAAAATAAAAATCGTGTGACGGTCAAAATGAACGGAAGGTTCTGGGATGAAAAGCGGGACGATATCCCAAAGGAAGCAAGTAGAAAGCGCACCCCAAAGGATGACACGCCTCGAGTTCGTATTCAAGCGCCTCCCTTGCCGTTTACTGACCCGTTTAAAGAGAAGGGCAACGAAGCATGGGAACGCATGATGCAACTGCGTGGAGCTGCCGCGAAAGAAACGAAGCCGAACATTGATTTCGATCAGGAGCCAAACGATACCTATGAATCCGATTATGCCTTCGACGATACCGAGGAGAAGGGGTACAGGAGTAGTACAGGGAGTCGGCTCGCAGCATTATGGCCAAAGGGACCCTTTTGGCGTACGACTTTAACAACAAGTGGGGCTATAGCAATTGGACTCTTGTTCGGATTTCTTGTTTTGACGGTCTTTTCCCAAAAAGAATTTTCCGAGTCGTACGGCAATGTTCTGAGTGATACGGTCCAGACACTTACCGCGCCAGGTGCAGGAACTGAACAAGCGGCTGGGAAAAATGGCGTGGAAGGTCCTGTTTTGCCTCATGAAAGCCAGCCAACGCAAGAGACGCCGACGAATGGTAACGCAGTGGGTCAAAAAGCGATAGCTCTACAACTGCCAGCCGTAAACATGTACGTTGCACAGGCAGGAGTATTCCAGCCGGATGCATCGCCGCAAACAGCTGTAGAACCACTGGAGAAAGCGGGGATTCCTCATTTGCTTTATAAGGACGCAAGCAAGCAGTACATGTTCGCAGCCGCGGCACCCACAAGGGATGCTGTGCTAGGCTTTGCCACCAGCTTGAAAAACAAAGGGATGGATATATACGTCAAAGAATTTTCCTTTCCCGCTTTTGAAGGGACTGTCCCTGTCGGAAAAGCCGCTAACGCATCCGGTGACCCTAACGTGAATGCCTTTTTCACCCACGGAGTCAAACTCGTCCAAAAACTTTCAGCACAATCAGGGCTGATTATTACGACAGGCCAACTATCGCCAACGGCAAAAGAAACAGCAGAATTAAAAGAAATTCACCGCCAATTTCTGGAGGAAAGCCGGAAAATGGAAGCCAAAGAAGCCTGGAAGCCATTGCTAGATGGGATGGTAAATGGGGTAAATCAAGCGCTTGCAGCCAGAGACAAAATGGCAGAAGCTAGCGCTGGCAAAAAGGTGGAAAGCGCCGAATCCTATGCGTGGCAAGTACAGGCGGGTGTCCTTGCCTTTTTCGAGAGCTACGCGAGCTGGATTCAAAATGCGCGTTCCTCCACATAAATGAATGTTTATATGGTCTTCCGCAAGGTTTTCTTGCAGGAGGCCTTTTCTTTCTATACAGTAACTACCAAGAGCAATCAGGGATTGTTTCGCTTCTCCCCATTTGCTAAACTTATGTTTGGCAAAAAGAGAATCCCTTATAAAAAGGGAGTTGGGAAAATGGGGAAAGAAACGCTTACTCTCGTGTTTCTGTTGGTGAGTGGACTTTTGTTTGGCAGCATTATCGGGGAGATTTTAAGTCCCTGGCTACCTTTTTTGACCAAGAGCAAAGAGATTACTTGGTCACCTGCGGCAGATTTAGAAATTTTGAAGTACGAACTGAACTTTCAGGTAAAACTAAATCTAGCCAGTATCGGAGGCTTAGCCCTCGCATTTTGGATACATCGACGAATAAAGTAGGTTGAAAAATGACGAAAAAAAATGTTCCTCTCATTCTGGCTTCATCTTCGCCGCGTCGAAGGGAGCTTCTGCAAACTTTAGGCTTATCATTTACCGTCATCACCAGTGATGTAGATGAGACGACAGCAGAGCATTTATCTGCGAGTGAAGTAGTAGAAGAATTGTCTTTGCGCAAGGCCAAGGAAGTGGCTTCTCGCTTGACGGAAGGCGTCGTTTTAGGATCTGATACGGTAGTCGTTCTTGATGGCCAAATTCTGGGCAAGCCTGTTGATGTAATGGACGCATTTCGTATGTTGTCCATGCTTCAGGGGCAAGAGCACACCGTTTATAGTGGAGTCGCCTTGATAGATGTGGAGACAGTCCGTGCGGAAGTCTCACATAGTCTAACACACGTAAGAATTCGAGCTTTAACAGAGCAAGAAATCAAGTCGTACATTGCGACAGGTGAGCCGATGGATAAAGCGGGCTCATACGCCATTCAGGGTATTGGAGCCACGCTCGTGGAAGGAATAACCGGAGACTATTTCACTGTTGTAGGTCTTCCGTTAGGCCTGACGTCTACTCTTTTGACACGTTTTGGGAAACCGATATTGTAAAGTTGTCATGCTTGAAGCAAGCGGCGACGGCCATAAGCCTCATGAACCTCTCCATGTCAGCCGTTTTCGATAATGTGAATATGGCTGGAGGCGGATATAAAATGGCAACAAATACCTGTAACAAAATGCTGTTGAAAAACGTCCCTTACTATGACCGTCCACGTGAACGACTGCTTCGCGAAGGAGCGGTCCATCTGTCTGATACTGAACTTCTTGCCATTTTACTGCGGACAGGCAGGGAACAAGAGACGGCTCATCAGCTGGCTCAGCGCTTGTTAGCCAGGTTTGGAGACCTGCGTGGTTTAGCCCAAGCCTCTCATGCTGAGTTAACAGAGCTAAAAGGAATTGGTCCAGTCAAAGCGATTGAATTACATGCTGCGTTTGAGCTTGGGCGTAGATTGATGGGAGTGCCTCGAGAGTATAGGGCTTCTATCCGTTTACCACGGGACGTAGCTGATTTGATGTCGCCAGAGCTTGCTCATTTGACACAGGAACATTTTGTCTGTCTCTTTCTGAATACCAAGAACCATGTGATTGGCAAGCAGACGATTTTTGTAGGCAGTCTGGACGCTTCCATCGTACACCCGAGAGAAGTCTTTAAAGAAGCGATCCGTCGTAGCAGCGCATCGGTGATATGCCTACATAACCATCCGAGCGGTGATCCGACACCTAGCAGGGAAGACATCGCGATTACGCATACATTGCGTGACGCTGGTGAACTGGTGGGGATTTCATTGTTGGATCATGTTATTATCGGGGAAGGCAAGTACGTTAGTCTCAAAGAGCAAGGGTACTTGTAACATGTTTTTACGTGCAAGATTTATCATCGATACGTTTAGGAATTCTTGTGCGCATGAAACCTTCCACAAAAACGCGGTCGCTCTATCTTGGAGAGGCCTCGATAGAGGTTCTCTTATGCTTGTCATTTGGATAAATATTTGGAAGGAGTTTTTTTATGTTTGGTGGATTTACACGTGACTTGGGGATTGACCTCGGCACTGCCAATACACTTGTTTTTGTGAAGGGTAAAGGAATTGTGGTGCGTGAACCTTCTGTTGTAGCGATTCGTACTAATAACAATTCCATTGAAGCAGTAGGGAATGCTGCGAAAAGTATGATCGGTCGTACGCCGGGTAATATCGTAGCGGTTCGCCCTATGAAAGACGGGGTTATCGCTGACTTTGATACAACTGCGACAATGATGCGCTATTTCATCAATCAAGCTCAAAAAAATCAAGGGCTGTTTACGCGTCGTCCAAACGTAATGGTCTGTGTACCTTCGGGAATTACTGCGGTGGAAAAGCGTGCAGTCGAAGACGCTACAAAGCAGGCTGGGGCGAAGGAAGCCTATACGATTGAGGAGCCGTTTGCAGCAGCGATCGGTGCAGACCTGCCAGTGTGGGAACCGACTGGAAGTATGGTCGTAGATATTGGTGGTGGTACAACAGAAGTCGCTATCATTTCTCTCGGGGGGATTGTTACATCCCGCTCCATTCGAGTGGCCGGGGATGAGATGGACGAGGCGATTATTCAGTACATCAAGCGCCGTTACAACTTGATGATCGGGGAACGGACAGCAGAAACATTGAAGCTGGAGATAGGCTCTGCGATTGCTCCTGATGAGGTCGAAAACGTTGACATTCGCGGTCGTGACCTTGTAACCGGATTGCCAAAAACGCTCTCGGTAAGCAGCACAGAGATTGCCGAAGCATTGGCGGAAACCATTTCTGCTATAGTGGAATCGGTTAAGGTAACACTCGAAAAAAGCCCGCCTGAGCTTGCGGCGGACATCATGGATCGTGGAATTGTACTCACAGGCGGCGGTGCGCTCTTGCGTAACATGGATCGCCTGTTAAGTAAGGAAACGGGTATGCCCGTGCATGTCGCAGAAAACGCACTGGATTGCGTAGCGATTGGAACAGGTCGTGCATTGGAGAACATTCACCTGTTCAAATCCAAGCAAGGCATCACCTCTTCCCGACTAAAACGGGGTAAATAAACGGAGGGTAGGGCATGTCGTTTTTCGGGAATAAGCGGCTTATCATTGTACTTGTAGGCTTGGTCCTGCTTATCTCCGTCGTGGGCTTCACTTCTCGTGAACGGGTTAGCCTGACCTGGCCAGAAATGTTCTTCAAAGATACCTTCAGCGTGGTGCAGGGCTTTTTCTATCGCCCTGCCCAGGCTGTTTCTGGCTTTTTTCAGGAAATTGAAGACGCGTACGGCGTATATGAAGAAAACAAGGCACTCAAGGCTAGTTTGGATCAATATGCCCGTCTAAGTGCCGAATTGCACACACTCAAGGCAGATAATGAGCGCCTTCGAGAAATGGTGGGGGCAAAAGATTCACTCAAATCTTACAGGCTTCATTTTGCAGAAGTCGTAGCAAGAAACCCTGATACCTGGAACAACGTTGTTACCATCGACCAAGGTTTGAAAAGTGGCATCAAAAAGGATATGGCGGTCATCACTGCCAAAGGAATGATTGGGCGCGTACAGAGTGTTGCCAACTTTTCATCTACAGTTGAATTGTTGACGAGCTATGAACGGCGGGACCATATTTCTGCGGGGATTTTGACGCAGGAACTGGTCGGAGGCAAGCCAGTATACCGTCAGATTAGTGGTGTCATCGAGGAATACGATCCGCAAAAGAGATTACTCGTCATGCGTAAAATCCCTTGGGGACAGGCCATTAAAAAAGATCAGCAAGTTATTTCGTCAGGTTTGGGAGGCGTCGTACCTCCTAATTTGCCGATCGGCTATATTGTTCGCGTAGAGCCAGATGATTACGGCTTGACTCAAACCGCCTACATCCAGCCAAGCGCTGATTTTTCACAATTGAATGAAGTCATGGTTGTGGAACGAGATTTTACAATCGCTCCCAATGGCGAATTGATCCCGCAACAGCCAGCCGGCCAGACACAAACGCAGACAACTGTGCCTCCGGCTTCACCTGCTAGCGGGGGTGGTCAGTAATGGCGCGATTTTTATTGACGCTGGGCGTCGTGGTCATGTTTGTACTGGAAGGAACTGTGATGCAAGTATTTTCACCTGGTACTGGGGGTCTGTCTTGGATGATAGTCCCCCGGTTTGCGCTTGTCTGCTGTATCTTTATTTCGATGTATCTCGGCAGGCGAGAGGGATTGTATTACGGGATCGCCTTCGGATTTTTACAAGATGTCTTGTTTGGGCAACTAATTGGAATCTATACCATGTCCATGATGGTGGCCAGCTACTTTGCAGGGATGATCGTTCTTTTGTTCCAGAGAGGATTCGGGATGGTTTTCATTACCAGCTTCCTGATTTTGTTCGGACATGAGTGGCTTTTGTATTCCTTGTTCCGCTTGTTTTCCGCTGCCCCCTTCGATGTTCAATGGATTTTGACACATCAAATTTTGCCTAGTGTGCTGTTTAATCTCGCTTTTGGCTTACTGGTATACTTTCCGATCAAGAATGTATGCAACAAGATTCTGGCGAAAAAGGAAATGCACATGCAGTAAGGGCAAAGGAGAGGAGAGTTCGTGGAAGAAGTCAAAGAACCGAAATCAGACATACCTATTCGGCTCAATATATTGTTTGTGATTGTATTTTTGTTCTTCGCTGCCATTATTTTACGGCTAGCCTTTGTGCAGTTGGTGGAAGGCGAACAGTACAAGCATGAATTGGAAAAGTTCAGTATTCGTGAACTGCCGATTTCTGCTCCTCGAGGCCGTATCTTGGATAAAAATGGCGAAGTACTCGTTTCGAATAAGCCAGTGTATACCGTTCAATACGTTGAAGAACAAGGGCAGGACATTGATGAAGAGAAAGTCGCGGATCGTCTGGCAAAAATCCTCATTCCCGATGGCGGCAAAATTGGTACGGATAAGGAACTGTTAAAGAAGACGATTGAACTGAGATCAACTTTGCCTGTTGCTTTCAATGCGCAAGAAACAAACGATCTCAAGGCAAAGGTTTCGGCGAAGTTAAAAGCCGTTCCGAAAGTAGAGACCGTTGATCAGATGTCGGACTTTGAGCTGGTAAAAACTGCGGTGTATCTCGGGATGCGCGTTCGTTCTCCTTTTGATGACAAGGATCGAGCAGACCTTATTAAGAAACTGAATGCTGCCAAACCGGCTACACCCGCTATTACGGAAGCGAACACTACGGACTTCGAGCTGTTAAAAATGGCGATAAACGCCAATATGACCCTCACTCTCAAATTGGACAAGGAAGATCGCAATGACCTCGCCAAAAAAGTGAAGGATCAGATCGGAGTTTTGCCAACCCCTGACGGCTTAGCAGAAAAGTCCGACATGGATTTGCTGCGCTATGCCTCGTTGTTCGACATGGATATCAAACTGCCGTTGACAGAGCAGCAACGCCAATTTCAATGGCACAAGCTCTCTTTGTTGCAGGAGATGCGTTCACCGCAGATGGCTAGCTACATTCCGAGACGTGTCAAGGTCAACATCACGGAGCAGGAAATGTTCCAAATCGAGGAACGACGTACCGAACTGCCGGGAATTAGTGTGGAGCTGGAGCCTGTTCGCCAAATTTTCGAAGATCCGGATGGTTCGGCATTTGGTACTCACTTTCTCGGGTACATCAATGCCATTCGTCCTGAGAGCTTGAAAGAATATCAGGCACAAGGCTACAACGCTATCGACCGTGTCGGTGTTACCGGTCTGGAGAGCTCCTATGAACGTTATTTGCGCGGCAAAAACGGGATTATGGAAGTACACGTGAACAAAAATTCAGAGACGGTAGAGAAGCAGATGCGTCAAGCCCCCGAGCCAGGAAACGATCTCGTTTTGGCTATGGACTGGCGTTATCAAAGTAAGGTAGAGGCCATCTTGAAAGAAGAGGTTGAAGCATTCAAGAAGCGCCCTTCTACGCCAAAAGAATTTAAAGACGCGCACGTATTGGTGATGAATCCAAATACGGGCGAAATATTGGCGATGGCGAGTTATCCAGATTACGATTTGAATCTGTATTACGACCGTAAGAAATTCAACGAGAATTACGCCTCGCTTATTTTGCCGAATGAATCAAACCGATTCATTTATACGCCGTATCCACCTGCTTCTACCTACAAGCCACTGTCTGTCATGATTGCGCTTCAGGAGGGGCTGACTACACCGAACGAAGTCATCTATGACCGAGGCGGCTTGAAAGTCGGTAACACGTATAAACGCAACTGGAAGGCAAGTGGTCATGGCCCTGTTAACGCTCGTCGTGCCTTGCAGGTGTCGAACAATACGTATATGTACGAAATGGCGATTCGCTTAGCAAGAAAAGGGAAAGATGGCTGGGAGAAGCAGTTCTCTGTCTATGATTACTACAATGCCCAGTTTGGTCTTGGTGTGAAAACAGGTGTGGATCTGCCGAATGAACATACCGGTTGGGAAAACCAGAACCTTTACTACGGAAACTTGGCGGACGTGATGATTGGTCAATACGATCTGTTCACGCCGATGCAGCTGGGGCAATACGTATCGACCATTGCGAATGGAGGATATCGGGTACGCCCACATCTTGTAAAAGAAATTCGTAAAGGAACTACCGACCCGAAGAAACCAGGACAAACGCTCTCAGTTATTGAACCACAAGTGCTCAACCGGGTTGATATCGATCCGAAGTATATCCAGGTGGTAAGAGAAGGGATGCGGATGGTTACTCAGCCAGGTGGTACCGTTCAACGTTTCAATGGGTTACCTTTCACAGTGGCAGCCAAGTCTGGTACGGCACAAACGTCGCAGCCAGCGGAAAATGCACTGGTTGTCGGCTTTGCGCCTTATGAAAATCCCCAACTGGTCTTCGTCGTTATTGCGCCGAACAGTTTGAGAGACGGTACATCCAGTTCTGATGCGACTGGTCCGATCTCGCGTCGATTGCTCGAAGCCTACAATGAACTGAATCCTGGTGTCCTTACTGGTGGGGTTCCGAAGCCAAATCCACCGTCCGCGAAGTAACCGCAATGGTTGTCCAGGGCAATCAAGCCCAAGAGAATAATGGAGTCAAGCCCTTGCAAACTGCCACCATCTGACCCGATTCGGCAATTTTTTCATACAGAGCAGGAAAAATCTTTCTGCATGGCGAATGGTATCGGTCGAGGTGAAACCGGTGACGACTGTGAAAAGCAAGGTCACGATCAAAGGGACTAAAGAGGGGCTCGTCTTCTTTATGGATGATACCTGTTCCTTCGACGAACTGCTGGCCGATATGCGTGAAAAAATAGAGCATAGCCACCAACAGATTTTGTCGGGGCCACTCATTCGGGTATCTATAAAATTGGGGAAACGATACTGCTCACCCGAGCAACAAGAGCAGTTGACTCAAATTATTCGAACGAAGGGCAACCTGGTGATCCATACAATCGAATCTGATTTGATCACGCGGGAAGAAGCTATGGCTGAACGCCTGAAAACCCATTTTTCCATACAGGTAAATACGGTACGCTCTGGGCAAGTACTGGAGTTTGACGGTGATTTGCTCTTATTGGGAGATGTCAATCCCGGGGGGACGGTTCGCAGTACAGGAAGCATCTACGTGCTGGGTCATCTCAGAGGGTACGCGCACGCAGGTATTTCCGGTGACTCACAGGTAATTATTGCGGCTGCAGTCATGAGTCCTACCCAGTTGCGGATTGCAGATGTGATCAGCAAACCGGGTGAGGAATGGACGAATAATTCCGGAGGCACAGAATTTGCCTATCTGGAAAATGAGATCATGCTGGTAGCGAAAATGAACTACTTGTCGCGAATCCGCCCTGATTTGGGTGAGAAAAAGCGTGAGGGTTGAGGGGAAGAGGAGGAACGGACGTGGGGATTGGAATTGTCGTAACTTCCGGTAAAGGCGGCGTGGGTAAGACGACCACTTCCGCCAATTTGGGAACGGCGCTCGCATTGTTGGGACAAAAAGTTTGCATGGTAGATACCGATATTGGCCTGCGCAATTTGGATGTAGTCATGGGACTTGAGAACCGAATTATTTATGATCTGGTAGATGTTGCAGAAGGCGCATGCCGACTGCCGCAAGCTCTGATCAAAGACAAGCGGTTTGACAATCTGGCATTACTCCCGGCTGCTCAGACCAAGGACAAATCAGCAGTAACTCCTGAGCAGATGGAGGAAATCATTACGCAGTTGAAGCGGGAATATGATTATGTCATCATCGATTGCCCTGCGGGTATTGAGCAAGGCTTCCGCAATGCAGTGGCAGGGGCTGATCAAGCAATCGTCGTGACTACACCTGAAAAAGCCGCTGTGCGTGATGCTGATAGGATTATTGGCCTATTAGAGCGAGAAAAAATCGGAATGCCGAAGCTGGTTATTAATCGCGTTCGCTCCCATATGGTGAAAAATGGCGACATGCTGGATGTAGAAGACATTTTGGATTTGTTAGCCATTGACTTAATTGGTGTAGTGCCGGATGATGATCATATCATTAAATCCGCGAACCAAGGTGAGCCGGCTGTAATGAATCACGAATCGCGTGCTTCCATCGCGTATCGGAATGTTGCTCGTCGCCTTTTGGGTGAAGCTGTTCCATTACAACCATTGGAAGAAAAAGCGGGCGTGTTCCACAAAATGCGTAAATTCTTTGGATTAAAATAGGTAATACTTGGCTCCCTTCTTTTATAGAGGGGAGTCACGTTTTCTAGGAGGAAACGGATGGACCTGGAAAAACGTCATTTAAAAACAATTGACTGGACCATCATTTTGATTTTGGCAGGGCTGGGTGTCTTCAGCTATTTGGGGATTTCCGGTTCTGCGGCAGGTGTAGATAAGGCGCATCAGCAGGTCCTTTGGTATGTCATCGGATTTATTGTACTAGGTGTGACATTGCTATTTGACTATCGTCTATTCCACAACATGGCTTATGTCTTATATGCGCTCGGTCTGATTCTTTTGATCGGGGTATTTCAAACGAAGCCCATTAACAATACGACGAGCTGGTATGACCTTGGTCCTGTGTTGTTTCAGCCTTCTGAACCGATGAAGCTGTTCACGATCATAACGGTGGCCCGCTTCTTGTCCAAGAGGGCAACGGATCCGGATCGGTTTTACTATTTTTATAAGCTGATTCCGGTAATGGCTCTGGTTGGTGTACCATTGCTTTTAATTTTGATTCAGCCCGATTTGGGTACGGCCATGGTTTATACGGGTATGCTTGCCACTATGCTCATCGTTGGTGGTATACGGATGAAGCATGTATTGTATGTGGGCGGGCTGGCTGGCAGCTTTTTTGCCGCCATGACGCTGTTGTATCAATACAAGCAGGATATCTTTTTCAAGATTATCAAGCCGTATCAATGGGATCGGATCGTCTTTTGGATGAACCCGGATCTTGAACCAATGGGACGAGGGTTCCAGCTTAAGCAAGCATTGATTGCCATCGGCTCAGGGCAATTGTTCGGAAAAGGGATTGATACGCCGACGCAAGCGAGCTTTGGATGGGTGCCGGTAGGAGAAAGTGATTTTATCTTTACCGTCATTGCAGAGAAGCTGGGCTTTGTCGGAGCGGGCTTGCTGATGATTCTGTTTTTCGTCTTGATTTACCGAATGATCCGCATCGCGATGGAGGCAAAAGATCCGTTCGGCTCTTACGTTGTCGCGGGTGTCGTAGGGATGCTTACCTTCCAGATCTTCGAGAACATCGGGATGACGATTCAATTGATGCCGATTACGGGTATTCCACTCCCATTCATTAGCTACGGAGGGAGCTCACTCGTAACCAACTTCCTGATCATCGGTGTGGTTCTCAATATTGGGATGCGTAAGGATAAGTTGCGTTTTGATTAAAGGAGTTTGTTCAAAAGTCTTCAGGTTCTCGCCACTTTCTCGGTGCTGAATAGAAGACTTTTTGAGCACTCATGAAATGCGTGACAAATGCAAATACTTATGCTAAAATCATCCTAAGTTAACCATTTTTACAAGTTATAGTGTTTGATTGATTGGTATGGAGTCGTACGTATTGTGAGTGACGTCACCAATTGTCAATCGCAATTCGTATGACTTTTTTTCCTTGACGCAAAAGGCTTATCTGTAAAAAAGAGGTTAACGCTACACTCTTTCGCCTCGTGGGGCGTAATGTTCAGGGAGGTTTTGTTTCATGCAACAAGGTATCGTAAAATGGTTTAACGCAGAAAAAGGATACGGCTTCATCCAAGTTGAGGGTGGCGACGACGTATTCGTACACTACAGCGCAATCCAGTCAGAAGGTTTCAAATCTCTTGACGAAGGTCAAAAGGTTGAGTTCGAAATCGTTCAAGGTAGCCGTGGACCACAAGCTGCTAGCGTAACTAAACTGTAAAATTGACAGATTCAAAGGCAGTCTCTCAATGGGGAGACTGTCTTTTTTGCGTGTTTTCAACCGATAAGCTGGGGCGTTGGAGAGGGCCAGGTCGTCATAAAGCAGGTAGACAAGTCATAGGATGATACTAAAGGCTTGGCCTGCGGAGGGATGGACATGTTTGAAAGAGTAGATCGTGTAAAAGAAAGACGGAGGGAGCGTTTGGAAAGAATCCGAACACAGTCACGAGACAGCTATACTCCCTACGTCGATGATTGGAAAGATCCCATCGAAGAAACGCCAAACCCATTCAGTTACTCGCCGCGAGAGAATGATATCATGGACCAGCCACCGTCCCATGAAAAGTGGGGCGTGCAAATTTTAGCATCTGTCTTATTGATTGGTACTGCTTATGTTTTGTTTCAAACTACGCTGATCCCTGCCTCTTGGAAAAGCTCCGCGAGGGAAGTCATGACACGGGACTTTAATTTTTCAGGAGTAGCGGACTGGTATGAAGCGAGATTTGGTCCGATTCCAACGATGCTTCCATCGATACCTACCAATCCCCCTGCCGTGCCAGCCACGAGCACAACAAAGGACACAAATGCTGTGTGGAAGCTCCCCAGTAGCTGGAAAGTCGTAAAATCCTATGATCCAGAGAGTGCAAATGTGATCCTGCATACGGGAATGAACGATCAAATCACAATCGGAGAAGCTGGCTGGGTCGCGTTTGTCGGTGAAAAGCCTGATTATGGGACGACAGTGATTGTTCGTCTGACCCAAGGACGGGAAATATGGTTGGGAAATCTCGATAGCATAGGGGTGACGAAGGACGAGGTCCTTACACCTGGTCAAGTCATTGGAACCGCACGAGTAATGGACCAGACATCCCGTCATCTGTATCTAGGAGCGAAAGTGAATGAGCAATTTGTCAATCCCCTGGAAGTGATACCGTTTGAATAGGGGAGGCTGGCTTGACATTCGGTTTCGCATTCACCTGCTATTTTGGGCGGTGATTGGCTTGTCCGTGGTGACAGGCCATTTTTTGGAGGTCATTACCTTGTTTGTCATCGTGCTGATCCATGAATTGGGGCATGTAGCGATGGCGCGTGAGCTCGGATGGACCGTAAAGGAAGTGCAGCTTCTGCCTTTTGGTGGAGTAGCGACGATGGAAGACTCGTACGCCACGGACCCTATGGATGAGATTGTCGTGGCACTTGCTGGGCCCTTCTTGAATATGGTGATGATGGCTGCTTCGTACTTATTTTGGTTTATGGGGATATGGACGGAAGAGTGGGCCCGCTTTTTCTTGGTTAGTAATTTGACGATTGCGCTGTTTAACTTGTTGCCAATCTGGCCGTTGGATGGCGGGAGAATCTTGTTGGCTGTTCTATGCTGGTTTATGTCGTATAGGCAGGCGACGATGATATCAATGACGGGGAGTACGCTGTTTGCGGGCATCATGGTGGGGATGTCCAGCTTGGAGCTGAAGTACAACTTAGCAGTGATCGGGATTTATTTATTGACGTTGAACATTCAGGCATTTATGCGATTTCCTTATCAATTTTTTCGTTTTCTTGTGGAAAAATACGACCGGCAGCAAGAGGAAGCTGCCGTTCAAGCGATACGCGTGCATCCTGAGGAGACGGTACTGGCTGTCTCACACAAGCTGCGGCGGGGATGCTCCCATCTTTTCTACGTGCAAGGGGCGGGTCTTTTGGCAGAAGAACAGCTATTGCATGCCCTTCTGTTTGAGCAAAAGCACGACGCCGCAGTGGGCAAGCTCCTATAGCTTTTAGTCCTTAGTCAGCAAGAGCGACCCATTCCATCAGCCAGCAATCACGCATGCTTCCTTCGTGCCATTCGTGCAGAGGAAGCTCTTTTATTTTTCGAAAGCCACATTTTTCGTAGCAACGTAAAGCTCGTTCATTCCAGGCTTGCGGGTCAATCGCTACCTTTTGTGCTCGTTTTTCCGTGTGGAGATAGTGGAGGATGGCTGTAACGAGCTGAGTGCCGATACCGCGATTCCAGTAAGCAGGCTCTCCGATGAACTGGTCCATGCCGTAAACGACATCGTCTTTTGCATACCCATACAGTTGTTTTTCCGGGGGATCGAGCGGATAAAATTGCGCATAGCCAATCGGTTTGTCCGCGTACAAGATCAGGCAGCGAGTTTCACCGTCTTCTTCCGGAAAAAAGCTTTGCTGCACGAGCTTCTCGTCATGTGGCCGATCACGACCTTCATAATAGGCCAAAACGCACTCGTCAGAAAGCCATTTGACTAAGTGAGTGGAATCATTGGGGGATAAGGCTCTAATTTTTAAATCACCCGTATGAATCATGGATTATCTCCTTTACCTTGACTTGGCAGCTATGTTAGATTACTTCCTATGAGCCCGGTTATCCTTCTTTTGGGCAATGTTTGCACGGGGAATAAGGAGTGAAGGCAGTGAAGCAAGTAGCGATCAGTGCACAAGGTGGCAGCATCCACATCGCATTTATGGAAGACGGGAAATTGCAGGAATGGCGTACACAGGATGTGGGAGCACACGCAGGCGTTGGTGACATTTATCAAGGACGGGTCGCGGATGTGAAGCCAGGTATCCAATCCGCCTTTGTTGATATTGGTACAGGTCAGAATGCTTATTTGTATGTAGATGACACGGTCTGTGTGGAATCGGGTGGAGCAGCGAAACCAAGTATTGCGGAACGTGTTCACGTAGGGCAAAAGGTATTGGTTCAAGTGAGTAAAGAAGCGATGGAAATGAAGGCGCCAAAAATCACGATGCGGATCAGCTTGCAGGGGCGTTATCTGGTATACCTTCCGACTGAAGATAGCATATCGCTTTCGCGTAAAATAACTGATGATACCAAACGAAAACGACTGCATCAGGTGATCTCTTCGACAGTAGCGCAAGGAGAAGGCTGTATTCTGCGCACGGAAGCAGCGGAAGCAGAAGAACAGACACTCATTAGCGAACTGGTCTATTTGCGTAATCGCTGGCAGGACATGCTGCGAACAGCGGAGGGACTGCGCTCGAGCGGGCGGATTTTTCAGGATGCAGAGTTGATCGAGGCGGCGCTCCGAGATGGCTTGGCAAATGGAATGGATGAGGTGTTGGTAGAAGGTGCGGCGACTCATCAGCAGGTAAAAGCGGCGTTGGCAGCTTTTGCTCCGGAAGTACAAGAGAAGCTTCGCTGGTATCAGGGCAAACAGCCGCTCTTTGATTTCTTGGGTGTCGAGGCGGAACTGATTCGTGCTCGTGATCGACATGTGCCGCTCAAGAGTGGAGGGTTTTTGGTCATCGACAGGACTGAAGCGATGACGGTCATCGATGTCAATACCGGTTCATTCACAGGTGGGGGAGGGCAACAGCGGGAGCAGGCAGTGACGGCGACCAATCTGGAGGCGGTAACTGAAATTGCCCGACAGCTGCGGTTGAGAGATATCGGTGGAATTGTGATCATTGATTTCATCGACATGAAAGAGCAGAGCAATAAGGAGCGCGTGATCTCACGTTTGAAACAAGAGCTGACGAAGGACCCTGTGCCTTCTACTGTTCTCGGGATGACGTCACTTGGATTAGTCGAGATGACACGAAAAAGAGTGCGTGCGAGCCTGACGGAGCGGCTGACGGAGCCATGTGAGGCTTGCAAGGGCCGAGGGAGAGTTTGGCGAGTAGACGAGCTGTTCCAGCGCTTGTACGCCGAAGTCACCGCATTGGCAAAGAGCCAAGATGCGGAGGCAGTTCTCGTGGATCTGCCGCCAAGATTGTTGGACATGATAGAGGAGTGGGAAAAAGCAGAAGCAGTTGCATGGCCTGTACATGTCTATAAGCGGCTTATCCCTTCTATGAACCCGGACGAGTTTCGCATTGGATACGTCGGAAATCGGGAAGAGGCGGAACGGTTACAATCGAAATAACTTGACTGGGCTATTATAGCTATGATAACCTAATGGTTGTCATGCAGATATGCCTCGTGCATACTGTAACCGCACGAATCAGGTACATAAGCCGTCGCTCGTCGACGCACCTGTAAAGGCGAGTCTGAGTATAGGAGGTGCACACAGTGTACGCAATTATCGAAACCGGTGGAAAGCAATACAAAGTTGAAGAGGGAGCAGTTCTCTTCATCGAGAAATTGGCTGGCAACGAAGGAGACGTTGTTACTTTTGACAAAGTTCTCTTCGTAAGCAAAGACGGCAAAGTTACTGCAGGAGCTCCTACAGTAGCTGGTGCAACGGTAACTGGTAAAGTAGAAAAACACGGTAAATCTGCAAAGATTATCGTGTACAAATACAAAGCCAAGAAAAACTACCGTCGCAAGCAAGGTCACCGTCAACCATTCACCAAAGTTGTGATCGAGAAGATCAACGCTTAATTGGTGACTTGTTATGATTGAAGTGATCGTGAGCCGTGCGCAGCACGGTATCCATGAAATTAGTATTTCCGGACATGCCAATGCGGGTGCCTATGGGGCAGACATCGTTTGTTCTGCTGTATCAGGCATCAGCTTTGGTATATTAAACGCCATCCAACCTTTGACCGGCATCACTCCTGATGTCGCTGTCGCACAAGAAGGCGGTGGGTTCTTGAAGTGGAGTCTGTCTTCTTCGGATGATGAGGCTACACGCGAGAAACAACAGCTTTTGGCAGAGAGCATGGTTATTGCTCTTTTGTCAGTTGAGGCGAATTACGGTAAATACGTAAAAGTAAATGATCGTAAATGGCAGGGAGGTGTCTGATATGAACATGCTGTTTAACTTGGACCTTCAGTTTTTCGCATCGAAAAAAGGGGTAGGTTCCACAAAGAACGGTCGCGATTCCATTTCCAAACGTCTGGGCGTGAAACGTGGCGACGGGCAATTCGTTACTGCTGGTAACATTCTCGTTCGTCAACGCGGAACAAAGATTTACCCAGGTGCGAACGTAATGAAAGGCGGAGACGACACTCTGTTTGCAACTGCAGATGGTGTTGTTCGTTTCAAGCGTCTGGGCCGTGATCGCAAACAAGTTGTGATCGAGCCAGTTGCTTCCGAAGCGTAAATATTTGTTAAGAAAAACCCAGCGATATAGCTGGGTTTTCTTTTTGTCCGGCTCTTTTTTATGGTACAATAGATGGGAAAGATATTCTTATCGACTTGGGTGAATGTGATGGGGGACGAGCGGAGGCTGTTTACGCATCAGACAGACCAACTGCTGACCGTTCTGAACAGGCAGCGGCATGACTGGTTGAACCACGTTCAGGTTCTGCTCGGCTATTTGCATTTGAACCGTACTGAACAAGGAGAGGCCCATTTGAAGCGCATCGCACAGATGGCGATGCAGGAATCGATGGTTGCCCGATTGAATAGCTCCTTGTTGTCCGTCTTCTTCTTGACATTTAACGCACTGAACAATGAATTGCTTTTAGAAGTAGACGTGTGCAATCATGTGGATCTCACGCGAGTAGTTTTGGACGAGCAAGACTTGTTTCAGTTGGTGTCAGAGATATTATGCACAGTGAACGATCATGTAGACCAGAGCGGGTACGAAGCAGCCAGTATGCAGGTAAGCTTGCAGATGGATGAGCGTGGCGTTCATTTTCGTTTTGACCTGGCCGGTGTACTTCGTGCATCCGGAATGGAAGAATTGGAAAAGCTGATACGTAAAAGCGAACAGAGTACGGTGGAGGTCACCGAGTGGATACATACGGAAGAAGAATGGGTCCTGAATTTGGTGGTCCCATTCGCGGAATGAAAGAGGTGACACCATGTTTGTCGATCAGGTAAAAGTATATGTAAAAGGCGGGGACGGTGGTAATGGAGCCGTCTCCTTTCGCCGGGAGAAGTACGTACCGCTGGGTGGTCCAGCGGGTGGAGATGGCGGTCAAGGGGGAGATGTCGTATTTGTCGTGGATGAAGGTCTGCGTACACTGGTAGATTTTCGCTATCAACGACATTTCAAAGCCCCTCGCGGAGAGCATGGCCGCAACAAATCTCAGCACGGAGCAGGCGCGGAAGATATGGTCGTGCGCGTTCCACCGGGAACAACTGTCATTGATGATGATACCAAAGAAGTGATTGCCGATCTGGTGGAGCAGGGTCAACGTGCTGTGATCGCAAAAGGCGGACGCGGAGGACGAGGCAATATTCGTTTTGCCAACTCTTCGAATCCAGCCCCACACATCTCGGAGAACGGAGAGCCAGGTCAAGAGCGTTACATTGTCATGGAGCTCAAGCTGATTGCAGATGTGGGCTTGGTTGGTTATCCGAGTGTAGGAAAATCCACGTTGCTGTCCAGTGTGACAGCGGCGAAGCCAAAAATTGCGGCGTACCACTTTACCACGCTGACACCGAATCTGGGTGTTGTGGACTTGGGCGAGCAGAGTTTCGTTATGGCTGACTTGCCAGGATTGATTGAAGGTGCGCATGAAGGTGTGGGTCTTGGTCACCAATTCCTGCGTCACGTAGAGCGGACACGCTTGATCGTCCATGTGATTGACATGGCAGCGGTAGATGGACGCGATCCATACGAGGATTATTTGCAGATCAACCGAGAGCTGACGATGTATAACCTGAAGCTCGAAGATCGTCCACAAATTGTAGTCGCAAACAAAATGGAACTGCCAGAAGCAGAGGAAAACCTGCGTATTTTCAAGGAAAAGGCTCCAGATGTGAAGGTGTACGAGATTTCTGCTGCAACCCGTCAAGGCGTGCAAGAATTGATGTATGCGATCGGGGATACCTTGGCGACGATTCCGGACAAGCCTGCTGTCGAGGAAGTTGCGGAAGTGGAAGAGCGCGTGGTGTTCCGAGCAGAAAAAGAACCAGAGGCATTCGAGATTACGCGTGATAACGAAGTATTCGTCGTCAGCGGTGAAAAGATCGAGAAGCTCGTACGCATGACCAATCTGAACAGCTATGATGCAGCCCAGCGTTTTGCAAGACAAATGCGCAGCATGGGTGTAGATGATGCTCTGCGTAAGCTGGGAGCAAAAGACGGGGATACCGTTCGGATCGGCAAATTAGAGTTTGACTTTGTGGAGTGACAAAAACCATGATTGATATCCCATCACTGAACCCATTTTTGGGGGATAAACGACTCCAACGCGGTGCGTCGCTACCGCTAATCATCTCCAAGCAGGTGAAGACACCTGTCCAAGTTTTGGTTGAACATGCAAAGGGCAGTTATCTCGTAGTTTCCTACGAGATGAAGCCTGAAACAAAAGCAGAGCTTCTCGGATCAACTGTACGCATTCGTTGGGAGACGGATGCGGCAGTGAATACCATTGATTTGGAAGTAGTTTCGGAGCAAACGCTTTGGCCGATCAAGCTTTTAGGGATGATTCCGATTAGTGTAGGGGTAGAAATTACACAAAAGCGCAAGCAGGATCCCATCTCCCCAGATCTCGGTATTTCTGTCCCTTACAAGGTGATGGGAGCCAGACCGATCGAAGAAAAAGGCGAGGCAGTGTTGCTAAAATTCTCTCCTACCCGTCTTGTTTTGGGAACGGACGGTTATGTGTCGAAGGGCGATTTTCTCCACTTGTCTTTCAAGATACCGAAGCAAGCGCAGGAGATCGTCATGATGGCGAAAATCGTGGAAAAAACGTTCCAAGACAAGGAATCAATCATTGAATTAATCTTTACGGATATCAATGAAAAGCACCATGAACTCATCAAAGAATACTATAAAAAGCTCTCAACTGCCGCTTCTTCCTAAGGAAGCGGTTTTTTTCCTTTGATGTTCCTGCGAAGAAGGTATATAGTAGAGTACATAGAGTTCTAAATCGAGCCTGTTCACTTCATGATTTGTTGTGTACGCTTTCCTGAATAAATACATGTGAAATCATTCACTTTTGATTATTCGAATCCGTTGTCTGCTTTACTTTGTGAAAAATGTTACAAACAATTTTTTACCGGATTTTCAGGGAGAATAGCGGCCGTTACTCGTATGAACAGGCATCGAGAATGAAAGGCCTCTATTCCAAAGCAAAGGAGGACGTTTTTTTTATGTCTCAAACAACTACGCAACAAGCTCAAGCTGCTGCTGAAGTAGCAAGCACTGCAACTCTGGCACCAGCGCAGCAACAAGATGTACTCGATCAGTTGATGAAACCAGAAATTCAAGAGTCACTGAACGTATTGGTGGCGAACCTGCCTAAATTGGCAGAACTGACTACTCTTTTGACCAAAACATATGATTTGGTACAAACAGTAGCCAATGATCATGTGTTGATCGACGACATCAAAGGCGGAATGGAAGAGTTCGTAAAACCGATCTCTGATAAAGCGAAAGGTATTGCGCAAGCAGCCATTGAAGCCAATGACCGTGTTCATGTAGAAGAGTCTACTATCGGTTTGTTCGGTATTCTCAAAATGCTCAAGGATCCGCAAGTACAAAAAACATTGCGTTTCGCACAAGCATTCCTGGAAGTATCAGCAGAACGTCAACAACAAAAACGCTAGTTTTTTTATTATGGAATGTAAGACAAGGACGGAGGATTGGGCATGGCGAAGCATATTCTGATTCTAGGCGGCGGTTATGGCGGTTTGCTCAGCGCATTGACCGCACGTAAATACATGACGGCTGAAGAAGCGTCGATCACGGTGGTAAACCGTTTTCCTACTCACCAAATCATTACGGAACTGCACCGCTTGGCAGTAGGAAACCTGTCTGAACAAAACGTGGCGCTCCCTCTGGAAAGATTGCTGCGTGGCAAAGAGATTAACCTCGTAGTAGATTCGGTAGAAAATATTGGCCTCGATTCCCAACGCGTAACATTGGCGAGCGGCGAGTCCATCAAATACGATGCTTTGGTAATTGCGCTGGGTAGTGAAACCGCATTCTTCGGAATCCCGGGTCTGCAAGAGTACAGCTTTACACTGAAGTCTGTAGAAGAAGCAAATCGTCTGCGTGCACACCTCGAAGAGCGCGTGATTGAATACAAGACGAGCAAAAATAAAGCAGATGCTACCTTCGTTGTAGGTGGTGGCGGTCTGACAGGTATCGAGCTGGTTGGGGAATTCGCTGATATGTTGCCAAATCTGTGCCACAAACACGGCGTAGACTTTGCAGACGTATCCATCTACTGCGTAGAAGCAGGTCCATCCATTTTGGCTGGTTTTGCTCCTGACCTGGTTGAGCGTGCGAAAACGAGCTTGGAAAAACGCGGCGTTCAGTTCCTGACAGGCGTACCTGTAACGGAAATGAAAGAAACCACGGTTTGCCTGAAAGATGGCGGTACCATTGAAACCAAGACAATGGTATGGACAGGTGGCGTACAAGGAAATCGCGTAGTAGCGGAGTGCGGCGTGGAAGTAAACCGCGGACGTGCAACTGTTACCGAATTCCTGCAATCCACTTCTCACCCTGATGTATTCCTCGCAGGTGACAGTGCGGTCGTAATGGGGCCAGAGGGCCGTCCATTCCCTCCAACTGCGCAACTGGCATGGCAAATGGGCGAAGTAGTGGGACACAATCTCTTCGCGCACTTCAACGGCACCAAAATGGATACCTTCAAACCGGTATTCTCCGGTACATTGGGTAGCCTGGGCCGCAAAGACGCGATCGGAACAATTGGTGCAAGCCAACTGAAGCTGAAAGGCCTGCCAGCAACCTTGATGAAAGAAGCGAGTAACGTTCGCTACTTGACTCATATCAACGGTCTGTCCTCTTTGGCATACTAATCGAATCAGGAAAACCCGGGATGATGGTGTCCCGGGTTTTTTTGTGCTTGTTTATCCGTTTCCGCTTGGATCTTCAATCACGTTGGGGGATTGTGCCATCTTTTTGCCCCGCATGTCATTGCCAAACTGTTCGAGACTGCTTGGCTTACCCGCTGGGTGATTGTTACGGCGCTCCGATTTATCTGACTTTCCACGTCCGGCCATTTGCCTTTCACCTCCTCCATACGATACGCATTATTGTGCGCGAAGAAGCTCCCCCTCATGTAATCAAAGTAAACCAAATATGATCCGATGAAAAAAAGTGACGGATAAGGATTGTCACATTACATGCTATCCGTTATAATGTCCTCTATGAAGAAACAACTGTTTTTCTCAGGAGGACACAACGCATGAAAAAGGAAGAAAAATTCTACTTGATTCGATCTGACATCCTGCCAGAATCGATTGCCAAAACGATTGAAGCCAAGAAGATGCTGGAATCCGGCGAAGTGGATACCGTAAATGAAGCGGTTGAACGGGTGGGATTGAGCCGCAGTGCTTTTTATAAGTACAAAGATGGCGTTTTTCCGTTCAATGCGATGATGAGCGAAAAAATTATGACGTTTACGTTCTCTTTGGATCACATGTCAGGTTACTTGTCCAAAGTGCTCACATATGTGGCCGATCAAGGTGGAAACGTGTTGACCATCAATCAGACGATTCCACTTCAAGGGATTGCTACCATATCTATGTCAGTCGATATGGCTAATCTTCGCGTATCTAGCACGGAGTTTTTGGATAACTTGCAGCTGATCCCGGGCGTTCGCAAAGCGATGATCGTCGGTAGAGGCTAAGCAAAACACAATCAAAGAAAAGGCAGGGGAGAGACATGGAGAAGCAGAGCATTAAATTGGGATTAATGGGATTTGGGACAGTCGGGACTGGTGTCGTACGCATTATTCAAGCACATCAAGAGGATTTGCAAAAGCAAACCGGCCTCAGTATTGAGATTTCTCGTATTCTTGTTCAGGATGCGGAAAAATCTCGGAATATTTCATCCATGGTGGGTGCGCTGACCACTGACCCTGCTAGTCTTTTGGATGATCCGGAAATTGAAGTCATCGTAGAAGTAATTGGTGGAATTCACCCTGCAAAGGAATACATTTTGGGTGCACTCGAACGAGGCAAGCACGTAGTAACTGCCAACAAGGATCTGATGGCGTTGCACGGGGCCGAAATTTTAGAGAAGGCGCAAGAAAAGGGCTGTGACGTCTTCTACGAGGCAAGCGTGGCAGGTGGCATACCGATCTTGCGCGCGTTAGTAGAAGGGTTCTCCTCAGACCGTATCGCGAAAATGATGGGGATCGTCAACGGGACGACCAATTACATCATGACCAAAATGAGTCAAGAGGGCGCAGAATATAGCGAGGTATTGAAAGAAGCGCAAGCACTGGGCTATGCGGAGCAGGACCCTACCTCCGATGTAGAAGGCTTTGATGCCGCCCGCAAAATGGCAATTCTGGCAACACTGGGCTTCCGTGTACCGATGAAGCTCGAAGATGTGGACGTAAAAGGAATCAGTTCCGTGAGTAAGGAAGATATCGCCTATGGCAAACAACTGGGCTATGAAATCAAGCTGCTCGGACTGGCTCGCCGTGACGAAGAGGCGATTGAGGTAAGTGTGCAGCCGACTCTGGTTCCAAAATCTCATCCACTCGCTTCCGTAAATGGCGTCTTTAATGCCGTGTACGTACATGGGGAAGCGGTAGGGGAGACCATGTTTTACGGGCCGGGCGCAGGTGAATTGCCGACTGCTACCGCCGTTGTGTCAGACCTGGTCACTGTCGTCAAAAACAGAAAGCTAGGAGTGAATGGACGCGGAATGGTTGCTCCATACAAAGAAAAAGTATTGAAAGAAGACAGCGAAAAATTCTCGAAATACTTCCTGCGCATCGTCGTTGCAGATAAACGCGGTGTTCTTGCTCAAATTACACAGCTGTTGGCAGACAAAAATATTTCTCTTGAGCAGGTCATCCAGCAACCGTTTAACAACGGTGAAGCGGAGATTATCATGATTACACACCTGTCCTCAAAAAGTGATATGGATGCGGTACTGGCTTACATGGAGCAGATGGATATCGTATCAACTGTGCAGAGCTGCTACCGTGTAGAAGGGGGAGACAAATAATGGCATCTGATCGACAGTCTGGAATCCTTGCACGCTACCGGGAATTTCTCCCGATCACAGAAAAAACTCCGCTGGTCAGCTTGCATGAAGGAAACACGCCCCTGATCCATGCCCCGAACCTATCCAAACAATTGGGGGTGGAGCTGTACGTCAAGTACGAGGGGCTCAATCCGACCGGCTCTTTCAAAGATAGAGGCATGGTCATGGCTGTAGCCAAAGCGGTAGAAGAGGGAAGCAGCACGATCATGTGCGCTTCGACGGGGAATACATCAGCAGCAGCTGCGGCGTATGCGGCACGCTCAGGATTACGTTGCATCGTCCTGATCCCAAACGGCAATATCGCACTGGGTAAGCTGGCGCAGGCTATCGCCTATGGTGCAGAAGTCATCGCGATTGACGGTAATTTTGATGAAGCGCTGGATATCGTTCGCGAAATCACGGCGAAAGAGCCAATTACACTGGTGAATTCCGTGAACCCTTACCGAATTGAGGGACAAAAGACCGCGGCATTTGAAGTGTGCGATGCGCTGACGGACGCACCTGACATTTTGGCCATTCCAGTTGGCAATGCAGGTAACATTACAGCATATTGGAAGGGCTTCGAGGAATATTTTGCAGCCAAAAAATCGAGTCGCTTGCCTAAGATGTACGGATTCCAGGCAGCGGGAGCAGCTCCGTTAGTTCATGGCGAACCAGTAGCCAACCCTGAAACGATTGCGACAGCAATTCGCATTGGCAACCCGGCGAGCAAGGATGGCGCTTTGAATGCTATTTCGAAATCAAGCGGTCTCGTCGATAGCGTAACGGACGAAGAAATTTTGCATGCCTATCATTTGCTTGCGAAGAGTGAAGGTGTGTTTTGTGAGCCTGCTTCGGCAGCGTCGCTGGCTGGCATTATCAAGCTGCATAAGGCTGGAAAGCTTCAACCCGGCAGCCAGATCGTATGCGTGCTGACTGGAAACGGACTAAAAGATCCAAATATCGCTTTGAAGCTGGTAGGGGAAGAGCCACGCTCTGTTCCAGCGACACATGAAGCTGTTATGGAGCTGGTTCGTCAAAGTGGGAGAGAATTTGTATCATGAATGGGCAACGTGTAAAAGTAACCATACCGGCAACGACAGCGAATCTGGGACCGGGATTCGATGCGCTGGGAATGGCTTTCCAACTGTATTCTGTCGTAGAAATGGAAATCAGTGATCATACGACAGTAGAGATGATGGGCAAGGAGCTACAAGGAACACCGACGGACAAAAACAATCTTCTGTACAAGGTTGCGGCGAGAGTGTTTCAGGAAGCGGGTCTCGCCATTCCTGAGCTCTCGATCCGTGCTTCCAGTGACGCTCCTCTGACGAGGGGCTTGGGGAGTAGTGCTGCTGCGATTGTAGGTGCACTCGTAGCAGCGAATCATCTCGCTGGCGAACCATTTACTCGTGAGCAACTGTTTGAAAAGGCAACGCGTCTGGAAGGGCATCCAGATAATGCGGGTGCTTCGATGTTTGGCGGTATCATTGTTGCGACGATGCCTGAAGTACAAGGAGACCCCATTCCTTATGTGCGGTTTTCCGCTCCGGCGGGATTGCAAACACTCGTCGTGATCCCAGAATTTATGCTCGCGACAGAAAAAGCGCGGAACGTCTTGCCACAGGTGTACAGCAGAGAGGATGTTGTATATAATGTGGGTCATAGTAGTTTGCTAGTTGCTGCACTGGCACAAGGCAGACTAGACCTGATGGGACGGGCAATGTCGGATCGGTTGCATCAGCCGTATCGAGCAAAGCTTGTGCCTGGCTTGAACGAAATCCTGGACAAAGCGACTGAACACGGAGCACTGGGAGCTGCTTTAAGCGGCGCTGGACCTACGATCCTCTGCTTTTTCTCTTCGGATGAAGAATTAGAGAAGCTGCGTGCATTCGTGGACAGAGTGATGAAAGGGCACGACATCTCGTACCGCGTGATGATCTTGCAACCGGACGAAAATGGCGTACAGGTAGAAATCCATCAGAGATAGACCATAGTGGATAGGAGTAGCCATGGAGAAGAAACTTGCTTTTCTAGGACCGCGTGGAACGTTTACCGAAGAAGCAGGGCGGATATTGTCGCTCGGGCAAAAGCTGTCTTTCGTTCCGTACCCAAGTATTATTGAAGTACTAAACGCTGTTTCCAAAAAGGAAGTGGCATACGGTGTCGTACCGATGGAAAACTCCATTGAAGGCACAGTCAATTCTACACTGGATTGGCTCATTCACGAAGTAGATTTGCCTATTTTGGCGGAACTCGCACTGCCCATTACGCAAAACCTGTTGGTGGCAAAAAGAGAGCAACCATTGCCATTGTCAGCGATTACGAGAGTGCTGTCACATCCTCAAGCGATTGCACAAAGTCATAACTTTTTGCGTGAGAATTTGCCAGAAGCAGCGATCGAAACGGTAAACAGTACGGCATTGGCTGCAAAAATGGTGAGTGAGCATCCAGAAGAGCCGTGGGCTGCTGTTGGTACTCGATTGAATGTAGAGATTTATCCATTGGAGTTTGCGCGTGAACAAATTCAAGATTATTCGAATAACTACACGCGCTTTGTTCTCGTTGGTCAGGAAAGTCTGGATCTACCGGTTTCCCGCAAGGAAAAGACCACGATACTAGTCACGCTGCCAGAAGATTTTCCGGGAGCATTGTATCAAGTACTGGCTGCTTTTGCTTGGAGAAAGGTCAACTTGTCTCGCATCGAATCACGTCCGACGAAGAAAGCACTCGGAAGCTATTATTTTGTCATCGACATTGAACAGAAGATGGACGACGTCTTGTTGCCAGGAGCGTTTGCGGAGATTGAAGCCATTGGTTGTCAAGTTCGTCAGCTCGGGACGTATCCATTTTATATGCATCAGACCAATTCCTAGAGGGATTGGTTTTTTCTTTTTCTGCTCCCTTCCAACAAAGGAGTGGCGTCAAGGAGCAAAACGCCCATGACTGCATACGATGTTAGGGAGTTTGGTGCAAGGGAGGAGAAAAACATTGAGAATACACATCGTCCAAAAAGGCGATACGATGTGGAAGATCGCCAAAAAATATGGCGTCGATTACAAAGAACTGTTACGCCTTAATAGTCAATTAAAAACTCCCGATACAATTTATCCTGGAGCGAGAATCAAGATTCCGGCGAAACAAGTTCCTGTCCGACCACCGCAAAGAACGACGCCCCCCCATCCAATGAGTGAGGCGGCCCCTTATGTGAAAGAAAGACCGATTACGGAAGAGGAAGAGATGGAGGTACCGCAACAAATCGAAAGGCGGCCAATTGAGCCGGAAGAATCAGGAGAGGTACAAATTGAGTCCACGGAGGAGACCAGACCTACTCTACCGCCGTCTCCCATTCCTACGAGGCCACCCAAGGAGATGCCTAGACCTCCCAAAGAAATGCCAAGACCACCAGTCCCTTCTGTTTCACCAGAGGTAGTCAGGCCAACGGCACCACCAACATTACCACCTCCACCACCAACACAGCCTATTCCAAAACCAACGGAGCCGATCGAAAAACCAATCGAGAAGCCGATTGAAAAACCAATCGAAAAACCGATTGAGAAGCCAACACCGTATAAACCACCGAACATTTCAGGGAAGCCAAATGTGCTGCCTCCGGTTCCGCCTGTTCCTATACGTCCACTCATGCCGACTCCACCTCCAACCAGAGTGAGTCCGTATATTTATCCACCAGCAATGCCGCCGAATCCAAATGTGCCCAGCATTCCATATAGACCACCGACTCAGGTCTTGCCATTACAGCCTACACGACCGCCAGCATATGGATGCCCTCCTTGCCCACAGCCGAATTATCCGCCGCCACGGGTAAGTCCATTGCAACCGATGCAACCAAACTATCCACCGCCGCGGGTAAGTCCATTGCAACCGATGCAACCAAACTATCCACCGCCACGGGTAAGTCCGTTGCAACCGATGCAGCCGAACTATCCACCGCCACGGGTAAGTCCGTTGCAACCGATGCAGCCGAACTATCCACCGCCACGGGTAAGTCCGTTGCAACCGATGCAACCAAACTATCCACCCCCAAGGGTGAGTCCGTTGCGGCCGCAGAAGCCGCCTTCAAAGGTGAGCCCACAACAGCAGCTCAAGCCACCTTCAAAGGTGAGCCCACAACAGCAGCTCAAGCCGCCATCAAAAGTGAGCCCGCAACAGAAGCTGAAGCCATCGACGAGGGTAAGTCCAGAGCAACAGCGCAGGCCAATGCCACAGGTGCGTCCATTCCCGCCATTCCCACCGACGTTCATGCCACCATTCCCGCCATTTCCGCCTTGCCCACCGTGGTTTAGCCCGTTTGTACCAAATCGACCGATTGTGAGTCCAGAACAATTTCGACCAATCAATCCATTTCCGCCTTGCCCACCACCGATTAGACCGATGCCGTTTCCTTATCCATGCCCACCACCATTTCCGCCCATGCCATTAAAGCGGCCACGAGCGAAGAAGCCTGTGTGCCCGGAACCAGTGGAGTCATCATCATGTGAGTGTTCTTCTGAAGTCCCGGAGTACAGAGGACGAAAAGGCAAGTACAATCGTTCTCCACAGGGGATTCACAATAACATGATGTTCCCACCTTCCCCGTGTATGGCTTCCATGCCTGAACAAGGGGTTTGGCCGAACTGGGGAGATGGGCATGAAGAATCCTCTTCTTACTGAGAGGGTATGGGATGAACAAGGGAATCTTATCCACCATTGAAAAGGCTTTTCGCTGTCAAATTTACGGGGCGAAGCCGAAGCGAAATGTCAACCTGTTAAAAACAGACCGGGGCCACTGGATACTCAAAGGATATAAGCAGGTCGAAAAAGCTGTGTGGGTGACAGAGTTAGCGGATGCACTGCATGAGAAGGGCTTTCATCATACCGTGCAGTATGTGGCGAGTCAGGAAGGGTCCAAAATTTTTACATTTGAAAATCGTTATTACACCATCATGAAAATGATTGATGGGCATGAAGCAGATAACGCTTCTCTTTTCGATGTCAAAAAAACAGCGGAAACATTAGCACGTTTTCATGTTGCAGCTCAAGGTTTTCCTATTGCGCATACGTATGCGTATGAAGGAAAACCGGCTCTTTTAGATAAATGGGAGAGCCGCTTGGAATACTTTGAGCGGTTGATGTGGTCAGTTGAACAAAAAGGACCCCAGACAAAACTGGAGCAACTCATTTCGCACCAGGCAGATCACGTTCTTCGAGATGGCAAGGAGCTGCTGCAATCTGCCTACAAGCTGCCTTTGACGCCAGAAATGTTTTTAGCCATGGAGAAGGGGACACTCGCGCATAGAGACGTGGCGAGTCATAACTTTTTGCTTACGGAGCGAGGCAATTGCTATTTGATTGACCTTGACACAGTAGGTCATGATCTTCAGCTTGTTGACCTGGTGCAATTGATGTCGCGGATGCTATTGATGCAAGAGTACCGCATGGATTCCTTTGTGGAAGCGATGGAAGCCTATAGTAACGTCAACTATTTATCTGATACCCAGATTTGGGCTGTTCATCAATTGCTTCGCTATCCGGATAATTTCTTGCGGGAGGTAACGGGCTTGTATAGTCAGCGTCCAGGCTACCACATGAAGGGCGTCATGCAGCTGATCCAAATGGAAGGCAAATTGATGGCGAATCGCCAACGCTTTTTAAACGATGGAGAACGAATTTTCCAGCGCTCTCCGTGGGGTCAATACCATTTTGTCGGATAGTTGGATAAAACAAAACATCCCTCTCGAAAGAGGGATGTTTGTGTTGTGACAAGCTTACTTGGAAGCAGGCTTGGACAGATCAATAGAGAATTTCGCAAACCCAGATTCCAATACGTTGATGAACTTGATATTGGACAATTTTTCAGCAAATGGTTTCGCGTCAGGTGAAGAAGTGAATGTAACATTCAGCTTCGCATCTACTGGAGCAAAAGACCAGTTGTTGTCTGCTGCTGGGTCGATATTTTTTTGGTTCAGGATGTAGTCGATTACGATTTGACGGTTTTCATCTGGAGAATCGATTATGATGTTTTTGCCATCCAGACCTGGGAACGCACCGCCGCCGCTTGCACGGTAGTTGTTGGTTACAACGATGAATTTGTCTTCAGGTTTTACTGGTTTGCCGTTATAAGACAGGTTTTTCACACGGTTTGCATCTTTGTTTGCTACTTTTCCATCTACAGCGTATTTGGATGGCTGTGTAACATCGATTTGATAAGTAACACCATCGATTACATCAAAGTTGTACGTTGGGAAAGACTCGTTGATGAGTGGTTGCTCATCGGTTTTCTTCGCATCGATTTGGTTGAACTGTCCAGCGGAGCGTTCCAACCATTCTTTCACCGTAGCTCCATCGACCAGAACTGCTTTCAATGTGTTCGGGTAGATGTACAGGTCAGATACGTTTTTGATGGCGATTGTACCAGCTGGGATATTGGAGTAGTAGCTTACTCCGTTACGGCCGCCTGCTTTAAATGGTGCACCAGCAGACAGAACTGGAATGCCTTCGTATTCTGTACCCTTCACGTTTTTCTCTACGAACCATTTTTGTGCATTGGTTACGATTTGGATAGATGGGTCATCTTGTACAAGTGCAAAGTAGCTGAAGATCGGGGAAGATGTTTTCCCTACAGCAGAACGAACCCATTCAACTGTTTTATCGTGATCTTCTTTTACTGCATCTACGATTGCTTTGTCTGCATCAGCCAAGGATGCTTTGTTCGCTTTGTCATAGATCGGAACTACTTTTGTAGCGGACTCAGCCACTGTCCATTTGCCTTTTTCTTGTTTCAGCGTCAGGTCGATCACGCCGAGGTGATTACCCCAGAAGCCAGGCATAACGGCTGGTTTACCGTTGATCGTTCCTTTTTCTGCATCAACGCCTGGAATTTTATCGAATCCAGGACCAGGGAATACGGAGTGGGAATGTCCGAACAGGATCGCGTCGATACCATCGACTTTACTCAGCTGGTAGCTTGCGTTCTCCAATTGAGGACCACCCTCTATCGGGCCAATTCCGGAGTGAGGAACCGCGATGATGATGTCTGCACCTTTTTTCTTCATTTCAGGAACGAATTTATTGGCGGTTTCCACGATGTCCTTCGCGATTACTTTTCCTTCCAGGTTAGCCTTGTCCCATTGCATAATTTGTGGCGGAACAAAACCGATTACGCCTACTTTGAGTTTTACATCTTTGCCGTTCTCATCTTTAAAAGTACGCTCCAGAATTTCGTAAGGAGTGTACATGTTTTTATCATTGTTCGGGTTTTTGTCCTTGTCGTCTACATAGACGTTGGAGTTTATGTAAGGGAATTTCGCACCCTTCAAGCTGGTGTCCAAGAACTCCAAACCAAAGTTGAACTCGTGGTTACCGATATTGGCAACATCATAGTCCATCAGGTTCATTGCTTTGTAAGCAGGGTGAGTATCTCCAGCTTTCAACGGGTCAATTTTTGCTACGTAGTCGCCCAATGGGTTTCCTTGCAACAAGTCACCGTTGTCGATCAGGATGCTGTTTTTCACTTCTTCTCTTGCTTTTTTGACCAATGTGGCTGTTTTTGCTAGGCCAAACTCGTCTGTGTTTTTGTCTTGATAGTAGTCATAGTTAACGATGTTGGTGTGGATATCTGTCGTTTCCAACAGGCGGAGCTTGAGGACAGAACCTGTTTGCGCGCTTACAGGAGTAAGAGGAAAAGAGAGTGCGCCAACAACCAAAGAAGTGCTGAGGAGAAAAGCAGTCAGCATTTTTTTGTTCGTTTTTTTCATGTTTGAAATGACCTCCATAAGTTTACAATAATGCCAAGCAAAAATAGTTTATCATTAGATTCAGACCCTGGATAGATAGCTAGATGAAATAGTATATTAATTTTTTGTATTGACAAAAATAAAAAAATATAAGATCAATCCCCCATTAGTCGTGTATGTCCATTTTTCTTTGTGGCAATGATAGGAAGAAAAGCCTATATAAAGAAGGGGTTCAATGTGACTGAGAAGAAAACATGGATGGTCTATGCGACATGGGGTGCAGCTTTAGCCACAGGCGTTGTAGTCGGTATCCTGTTAGTAGGAAAGGACGAAAATGATTCGGGCCTTGCTCGTTTCCTAAACTATACAGGCAAAGCGGATGTAGTAGCAGGTAATTCGTACGAACTGGTTTTAGCTCGCCACTATTTGTGTGGGGTGCGAGAGGAAGAACATGTGTCTGTTCATACCGAGCAACTGGCAGACGTCATGGGTAACTATCATGGATGGGAAATTGTACAAGCAGAACCTGTCAAGATGATCTTGATGAAACGCGAGCAGGATATAGCGCCAGCGTGCAAGGAGAATGGACATATCGGAATAGCAGCGGACGGCATGCTTACTCTCTTTCATGGTCTGCCTGCTGAGCAAGATGTCGTGCAAACGTTTTATCGAATCGATACTGCGAAAATGGAAGCGAGTCTGCCAAAAGAGGAATGGGAGAATCTGAAACGTGGGATTCGCATTCGGAATTTGGCAGAGTATAACAGCGTATTGTCCACCTATGGCGAATACCAATGGAGTGGCCAATGAAAACGGGTGAACCAAAAGAAATCCCTTTCGAGCCTTTCGTGTAACAAGCACGTATTGGACTGGAAAGGGATTTTTGTTTCCATTGCTAAGGATTTAGTTCAACCGCAATGATTCGCCAACGTTCCCCCGGCACTTCCCGGTGCAAAAGAAACGTCCATGTCTGTCGAAAATTCCCGCCTTCCCGGGCGATGTATGAGAGCCGAACAGGAACCTCTATCAGGAAGGGACCGCGTTCGTCTGACGGGATGACGATTTCTGACGATCGCACAGATTCGATCGTGGTCAGCCCTTCAGGAAGTGAGAATCCGTCGGTTGTCATTCGCATCGCATGGGTGTCATGCTCATGCAGAGCGGTGAGGAAATAGCCGACGAGTTCTTCAGGAGACGCCCCTTTTATTGTAGTCGCAAGTGCTCCGGAGGCCTTGAGAATCATCATGCTGTGACTGGGATCGGGCTCTGTTCGTCGATGGGTGGAGCTGCCGAAAAAGTGGATGCAAAAATGCCCCGGGAATTCATTTCCTTTAATCGCACCAGCGCCATGCGGCATTCCGTGCATGGATGCTGCAAAATAAGTACCGTCTACCTCAACCAGAATGGCTCTTCGCTTCCACGACCATTTTCCCTGGTAAATGTTCTTCATGATTTGTGTATCCTTGCGTGTCAACGGTTGAACATCAGCATGGCGACTACCTGCTCGGCGTTGGACATCAAATCGTTGTCCTGTCTCTAAATCAATTACGGTACCGAATTCCATCCGTTTCAACGTTTTTTTCACCTGTTCCCAGGGAATGGCTTGTGCAAAATGGATAGCTTCAACGGACTTGACCATTTCTTCAATCCGCTGGCGAACATCGTTTGCCAATATATAACGACGAGGCATTTTTTTCTCATAAAGCTGGCCATCGTGATCATATACATACGTTCGTTTTTTTACAGTCAATGTAGCGCGTATCCAGTGAGGGTTGTAAGAGGCGACTTTGGTGGCAGAACCCAATAGCCGCTTCGTAAATTGCTTTTGATCACGGAAGGACATGGTCGTTTGGAAGGAGGACTCGGGTGACACTGAAACGGTGACCGTGATGTCATTCTTGACTTTGGCAAACACAGAGTACGGCATTGACAGTGCGATTACGATTAAGCATATACAAAAAATAAGGACTTTGCTTCGCAACAACCAACACCTCCACTGCTTATCGTTTCAATAAAATGTCTGGCTCATGTGGCGTAAATCTTGGTATCATAACGCCATTGCGCTTACGCCATACTGATTTCATACGGTGATCGAAGGAGGAGTCTTTAGACTATGTCTACCATGCCTAGAGGTAGCTACAAAGACCAGTTCCATCAGCGTTTGTACGTTCAGTTGAATCAGGGGCACAACAAGCTCAATTACCAACAGATCAACAAGATCAAAGAGCACATGCAGAGTGGCGTAGACGACTATGCCCACATGCAGCATGATGTGTCGGAGTCACTCGGAATGAACAAACACTAACAGACGCCGTATAACCCGTTCCTTATAATAGGGAGCGGGTTTTTATATGGAAATGCACGTTCGCTTTTTTTGTGCTTTGTGTTACAGTAGAGAGTAGAATCTTTGCTCACGGAGAGTGGACTATGCGCATTTTAGGAATTGACCCTGGTATTGCGATTGTTGGCTTCGGGGTTGTGGATAAAGAGGGCAGCCAATTGCGTCCCGTCCAATACGGAAGCATTCAGACAGAAGCAGGATTGCCAGTGCCACTTAGATTAAAACAGATTTTTGAGGCAATGCAGAGCCTTTTGGAAACATATCGTCCCGATGAAATGTCCGTCGAAAAACTTTTCTTTAATAAAAACGTGACGACGGCCTTTACAGTTGGTCAAGCGCGAGGGGTTATTATACTTGCGGCAGAGCTGGCTGGTGTGCCGGTCTATGAATATACCCCGATGCAGGTCAAGCAAGCCGTGACTGGATACGGGGGAGCAGAGAAGAAGCAAATACAGGAAATGACGAAGCTCCTATTGCGGTTAAAAGAAGTACCAAAGCCTGACGACGTGGCGGACGCATTGGGCATTGCTATTACGCACGCACAGTTTCGCGCGTTCATTTCCATTTCGGAAGGGGTCAAGAAATGATTGATTTTGTAGAAGGTACACTTAGTTATCTCGATTCGGAATACATAGTTATCGAAACCGGCGGAATTGGTTATCGACTGTTCTGTCCAAATCCGTACCAATTCGTTCGATATGAAGGCAGCAAAACCAAATTGTTTACCCACCACCACGTACGGGAAGATGCTATTCTGCTGTACGGTTTTGCTACCCGTGACGAACGCGATTTGTTCCGCAAGCTGCTTGATGTTAGCGGAATCGGTCCAAAGGGCGGATTGGCGATTTTGGCTGCGGCGACTCCCGAGCAGCTGGTGATGGCGGTTCAACAGGAGAATGTTACCTATTTGACGAAATTTCCGGGGATTGGGAAAAAGACTGCCCAGCGCATTATCCTCGATTTGAAGGATAAATTGGTAGGGTACACACCATCTGCGATTTTGACTGTTGCAGCGGGTGATTTGACAGCAGGCGAGCAAGCTGTGTCTGCACTGAACGAAGCACTCGATGCATTGACCGCACTGGGTTACTCTGATGGTGAACTGCAAAAAATCAGAAACACGCTGTCTGAGAAATCAAAAGAGGGCGATGGTGTAGAAAAGCTCATCAAACAAGGGCTTGCGTTGCTCATGAGGGGGTAGGATTTTGGATTCTCGGATCATCACGACGCATATGAATTGGGAAGAAGATGCGGCGGAGCTGAGCCTCCGTCCTCGCTATTTAAACGAGTACATCGGTCAACAGCACGTGAAGGAAAACCTGAAAATTTTTATTGAAGCAGCGAAAATGCGGAAAGAGTCGTTGGATCACGTATTGCTGTACGGTCCGCCTGGTCTGGGGAAGACGACCCTTTCGCAAATTATCGCAAATGAGCTAGGTGTGAATATCCGCACGACTTCTGGTCCAGCAATTGAGCGGCCGGGTGATTTGGCGGCGATTTTGACGAATTTGCAAGAAGGGGATGTCCTGTTTATCGACGAGATTCACAGGCTCAACCGAAGCGTAGAGGAAGTTTTGTATCCGGCGATGGAGGATTTTGCGCTGGACATCATTATCGGTAAAGGGCCAAGTGCCCGCAGTGTTCGTTTGGATTTGCCGCCATTTACATTGGTCGGGGCCACGACGCGAGCTGGCATGCTGTCCGCGCCGCTTCGAGATCGCTTTGGGGTTGTAAATCGCCTGGAGTTTTATACAGTTCCGGAACTGACCTTCATCGTTTCACGAGCAGCCGACATCCTGCAGGTTGTCATTCGAGAAGGCGGAGCAGAGGAGATTGCCAGACGTTCACGGGGAACACCCCGGGTATCAAATCGTTTGCTGAAGCGAGTTCGCGATTTTGCCCAAGTAAAAGGCGAAGGCGTCATTACGACAGAGATTGCCAAAGAAGCGCTGGAAAGATTGCAAGTCGATGCCTGCGGTCTCGATCATATCGACCATAAACTATTGCTAGCGATTATTGATCGCTTTGACGGTGGTCCGGTTGGACTGGATACGATCGCAGCAACAATCGGAGAAGAGTCACAAACGGTAGAAGATGTTTGCGAACCATATCTCATGCAGATTGGCTTCATGCAGCGGACGCCGCGGGGGCGTGTTCTCACCCCGAGTGCGTACCAACACTTTGGTCGGGAGATGAAATCGTGAATCCTGTAGCCAAGCTACTTATTATTGGTGGTGCTGCTTTAATCGTAATCGGTCTTTTGTGGCAGGTAGGAGGCAGATTTTTGCCGCTGGGGCGTTTGCCGGGAGATATCGTGGTAGAAAAGGAAAACGTCAAGTTCTACTTTCCGATTGTGACTTGTATTGTGATTAGCATCGTTTTGTCTCTTGGCATGTATTTATTCCGACTGTTTAAATAGGCAAGTGTGAAGGCCATCGGAGCTCATCGTTCCGGTGGTTTTTTTGCGTGCGGGCGTTTGGTCCCATTTTACGAAAAAGGCAGGAGATCAGCTTGTGATTGTCGAAAAACATGGGAAGACATGCCAATTTTTGTTGAAAATCAGGTGGAGAAAGGACAATGGACGACATGAGAAAGAAATGGATGGGGAAAGTCCTTTCGGTGGGCCTGCTATCAGTAGTTCTCGTAGGAGGACAAGTACCAGCGCAGGCAGCCGGCGACGATATTAGAGTTGCGCTATTTGTGGATACAGGACAAGGCTATCGGGGAGTAGTTCCTTCCGTTACGCTGACGGCTGAAAATGGAATGGAAGTCGTACTCAATGGACCCGAGGGCAAGACAGATTTACCCGAATTAAAAGGAGATGCAACTCGTTACCGGGTTGATGAATATCATTTGATCGTTGCCGAAACTGGTGACTGGAATCGCGCACAGCAGATTGCACAGCAAATGAGCCAACGAAAATACGAGGGCTCCATCCAGGTGGCAAAGCGCAACGGCCAGACCGTCTATCAGGTCGTAAGCGGGACGTATGACACGTATCAGGCTGCTGCCAATCAGGCAAAAACGGTTGCCCAAGCAATCGGGCAGAATCCGCTGGTAAAAGGTCCACATCGACTCGAAGCGGGTAAATTCAAAAGCTTACAGGAAGCAGAACAATGGCAAGCGTCATTTGAAGCAGCGGGTATTCCTGCTTATCCCGTGATGGTATCAGATGGGGATAAAGTCAAATATGCGGTATGGATCGGCGACGAGGTTAGTCCAGAAGCTGTGAAAGAATTGAAACGAAGAGCAAACGCCGCAATTCCTTCTTTCTCCTATCAGGAGCCAGACAGTCAATCTTATGTTATATTGAAGCAGGATGTATACGGATCACCGGATGAAGTGATTTGGAAGTATGTATTCTCTCCTCAAGTAAAGCTGACTGTCGAAGCGAATAAAGCAGGCGATGAATCGGTGATTGGCGTTGTGGAGCGAGAGCAGCGCACCTATCGCGGTGAGATGGAGCTATCGGAATACAATGGTCACTTGACGCTAGTAAATGAGCTTCCTATGGAAGAGTATCTGTATGGAGTCGTTGGCTCTGAAATGGCTCCGGGCTGGCCGATGGAAGCATTGAAAACACAGGCAGTCCTGTCGAGAACTCGTGCTGTATGGCAAGGAAATAAGTATGGAGTTGCCAATGTATCAGACACGGTTTTCGAACAGGCGTACTATGGCTATACAAAAGAGTCTGATGATGTACGGAAGGCCGTCGACGAGACAGAAGGCGAAATCATTTACTACCAAGGCAAACCAGCCGAGTCACTTTTCTATTCCAATGCTGGCGGCATGACTGCTGACGGCACAGAAGTATGGGGCAATCCAGTTCCTTATTTGCGCTCTGTCGAGAGTAAAGACACCTATCCAATGGACAATGCGAGCGTATGGTACCGCGTGGCTTTAGCAGATGGAACGCTTGGCTATGTAAGAAATGATCTGGTAACTGAAACAGGCCAGAGCAATTCAGAGGGAAAAAGAATCGCGGTCATTTCGACCGAGAATACCAATTTGCGCTCAGGTCCAAGTACAACGACGCATCGTGTGTTGTCCGTACTCCCTACTGGTGCAGAAGTAACGATCCTCTCAGAAGTAAAAGAAGAAAATGCATATTCGTGGACGCGTGGTCCGTTTACCTCTACAGAGGTTGCAGCTATGATCAATGCCGC
This sequence comes from Brevibacillus sp. MS2.2, assembly GCF_013284345.1. Classification (NCBI taxonomy): domain Bacteria; kingdom Bacillati; phylum Bacillota; class Bacilli; order Caryophanales; family Paenibacillaceae; genus Brevibacillus; species Brevibacillus sp. MS2.2. The sequence goes on along the minus strand of NZ_JABSUZ010000024.1, from coordinate 11,527 downwards.
GCATGACAAGAACAAAGCTCCGCGCATTTCAGGAAACGTAACGAGCCTGAAAGTGACAGAACGCGGTCCATCTGGACGTGTGATCGCGATGGAAGCAAACGGGAAGTCGATTGTCGTTTCTTCACCGGATGCTTTCCGTTCTGTATTTCAACAAGGTGGCTCCCCTCTGCGCAGCACGAAGTTTGAAGTAGAAATGGTCAATGGCTCGCAATTCATCTTCCGAGGCACTGGCTTTGGGCATGGACTTGGTGTTTCGCAATACGGAGCTCGTGCAATGGCAGAGGAAGGGTATGACTACAAAGATATCTTGCAACACTACTACCAGGATGTGACAATCGAAAAGTAAGTCGTTTGCCACAAGATCTACCGCAAAAAGGAGTAACGATTTCGTGGACGTGCAACAATTTGATTTTGATTTGCCGGAGCATTTGATTGCCCAGCACCCGCTAGAAGACCGAACTTCATCGAGATTGCTCGTGTTAGAGAAACAAACAGGCAATATCGTTCATCAGCAATTTACCAATTTAATCGATCATCTCCAAGCAGGGGACGTACTCGTCATGAATGACAGCCGCGTTTTACCTGCCAGACTGATTGGAGAGAAGGCTGACACTGGTGCGAAAATAGAAATCCTTTTGTTGAAATCACTTGGTGACGATCGCTGGGAAACGCTGGTGAAGCCCGGGAAGCGGATGAAGCCGGGGACAGAAGTGGTTTTTGGTAACGGTCTATTGCGTTGTGTTTGTGAAGACGTGACAGAGACTGGTGGACGAATCGTGCGCTTTTTGTACGAGGGAATTTTTTATGAAATTCTCGACCAATTAGGCTCGATGCCTTTGCCTCCGTATATTCACGCACAACTGGAGGACAGTGAACGTTACCAGACAGTCTATGCGAAGGAGCGCGGTTCAGCAGCAGCTCCGACAGCCGGCCTCCATTTCACGAAGCCATACTTGGAGCAAATCGCTGCAAAAGGCGTACAGCTTGCTTACGTGACACTGCATGTGGGACTTGGGACTTTTCGCCCTGTATCAGCGGATTCCGTAGAAGAACATGTCATGCACGCGGAGTACTATGAGATTCCTGAGGAAACAGCAGAGCTCGTGAACAAAGCAAAAGCAGAAGGTAGAAGAGTAATTGCTGTCGGGACGACATCCTGCCGCACATTGGAGACAGTAGGACGCGCGAATGGAGGAAAGCTGGTCGCAACCTCTGGTTGGACGGATATTTTCATTTACCCGGGTTACACGTTTTCCATCCTGGACGGGCTCCTGACAAACTTCCATTTGCCGAAGTCTACGCTTGTCATGCTAGTCAGTGCTTTGGCTGGGAAAGAGAATGTGATGCGTGCCTACAAAACGGCTGTGGAAGAGGAGTATCGCTTCTTCAGTTTTGGCGATGCGATGTTTATTTTATAAAAATGTGAACAACCCACCTGTATAAGTGTATACTTATTAGTCAGGTGGGTTTACTTCATCCAGAAGTTTTTCTATAATAGGTAAGACTTACATACATAGCTTGAGGAGTGCAAAGAGTTGGCTGTACGCTACGAGTTAATCAAAACATGCAAACAAACTGGTGCACGTCTCGGTAAGCTACATACCCCTCATGGGACGATTGACACCCCTGTCTTTATGCCTGTCGGTACACAAGCGACAGTAAAGACGATGAGCCCCGAGGAGTTAAAAGCGCTTGGCGCGGGCATCATCCTCAGTAATACCTACCATTTGTTTCTACGTCCAGGGCATGAAATTGTTCGGGAGGCAGGCGGACTGCACGGCTTTATGAATTGGGACCGTGCGATTCTGACTGATTCCGGCGGTTTTCAAGTGTTTAGCCTTAGTAACCTCCGCAAGATCACGGAGGAAGGAGTATCCTTCCGTTCCCACCTAAACGGCGAAAAGCTGTTTATTGGTCCTGAAGAGGCTACACAGATTCAAAACGCGTTGGGTGCTGATATTTTTATGGCATTCGATGAGTGTGCTCCTTATCCTGCGGAGTACGATTACGTAAAAAAATCAATGGAGCGAACAACCCGCTGGGCAGAGCGTTGTCTGAAGGCGCATACTCGTCCAAACGAACAAGCGTTGTTTGGAATCGTTCAGGGTGGTATGTTCAACGATTTACGCGCACAAAGTGCTCGCGATCTCGTTTCCATGGATTTCCCAGGATACGCGATCGGCGGTTTGAGCGTGGGAGAACCGTTTCCTTTGATGTACGAAGTGCTGGAGCATACCGTTCCACTGCTTCCGACAAGCAAAGCCCGCTATTTGATGGGGGTTGGTTCGCCAGATGCTCTTATCGAGGGAGCAATCCGTGGCATCGACATGTTTGATTGTGTGTTGCCGACACGAATTGCCCGCAATGGGACATGCATGACAAGCCAGGGAAGATTGGTCATCCGCAATGCAAAATACGCGCGAGACTTTACCCCACTTGATCCAAATTGCGATTGCTACACCTGCAAAAATTACACACGTGCTTACATCCGACACCTGGTCAAGTCGGAGGAAACCTTTGGAATCCGATTAACTACCTACCATAACCTGCACTTCTTGGTGAAGTTAATGGAACAGGTGCGTCAGGCGATTGCCGAAGACCGCTTGCAAGATTTCCGCGACCAGTTTTTCGCTCAATATGGATTGGGTGAAGATAGATCTTTTTAATCGAGGGGGATTTTTTTCATGGAAGGCTTGACTCAGTTTTTACCGATTATCATCATGTTTGCGATTTTTTACTTCTTGCTGATTCGTCCGCAACAAAAGAAGGCGAAACAACGCAACGCTATGCTTGGTGCTCTGAAAAAAGGCGACAAGATCGTAACAATCGGTGGAGTGCATGGAACGATCCAAGACCTGTCTGATGATACTATCACTTTGCGTATTGCTCACAACGTAAACGTTACGTTCGATCGTGGTGCGATCAACAGCGTAGTTTCTTCCAGCAACGAACCTGCAAAGAGTGAACCAGCAAAGATCGAAGAAGCAAAAGAAGAATCCAAATAATACATGCGAAAAGCAGGTGGGTGATCCACCTGCTTTTTTCTGTCTTGTTTTAGCGACGAGGCTTGATAACTTTAGGTTTACTGCCTTTATGTTTGTTGTTGGAATTGGCCGAATTCACGCCGAGAATCCCACCTAACGCAGCCACGCCAAAAGCGCCGAACAAGAACAGGAAGGTCCCCCATTGCATCGGGGCGTCAAAGCCGAGGAAGCCGATCAAGAGGATGAAAAGGAAGTAAGTGAGTCCGGTAAGTCCGCCATAGTACCAGCCCTTGCCGCCACAACGACGTCCAGTAACGAATCCCCCGATCAAAAGGGCGATGGCATTGATTACGTACGTAAAATAGGGCAGCGTGCCTTCTCGTATCGAGGTGAAGCTAAGGAGCAAGGTCGCGAGTAACGCTCCAATTAAAACAAGACATGTCGTATACAATAGACCTGTCAGTACAGAGGTGGATGCACTTCGCACGGTATGTACCCCCTTATTGGAAGTGTTTGTACATCTATATGAGAGGCTTGGCTCACGTATTCATCTTCGCGTTGAACATTGATAGGAATTTTCGTATGATGGATGGGGAACGAGACGGGGGTGAGGAAGATTGATCAAAACGTACTTTTATAACCACTCTGAACAGAAGATGTTTCACGACGTTGATCTGGCAACGAAGGATCAATGGCTGAAATCACCAGAGGATCTTCTCTGGATCGATCTGTATGATGTGGGAAACAATGAACTGCCCTATATTGCCAAGATTTTCGACTTTCACCCGTTGGCAATTGAGGACTGCCTGCACGTCAGTCCACGTGCCAAGGTAGACAAGTACGATGACTACTATTTCTTCGTTTTTCACGCCCTGCGTTACAATGAAGAAAGCGATGACGAGATCACAACGGTAGAACTGAACGTTTTTCTCGGCCCTAACTACATCGTGACGATCCACAAGTCCCCGATGAATACCATCGGTCGGATCGCTGCCATGTGTCACCGCAACATTTCTTACTTGAACAGAGGTCCTGACTATTTGCTGTATGCCATTGTAGACGGGATTACCGATGAATATTTTCCCATTATTGATCGGATTAGTGTGCGGATTGACGAGCTGGAGGACGAGATTTATGAACATCAGATGGAGGAAATTACCGAAGAGTTCCTGGCGTTGAAGCGAACGATTATTTTAATCAGGCGTGTGATCATGCCGCAAAAAAGAATTTTCGCGAACGTCAACGGCCGCTACTCCTTCGATATTTCCGAGGAAAACGTTCCGTTCTACACCGACCTAACAGACCACTTGGAGCGGATTTCGGATTCGACGGAAACCTTCCGTGATCTGGTTAACGGTGCGTTGGATACGTACTACACCATCATTAGCGCCAAAACAACGGAGACGATGCGGGTTCTTACGATCATCTCTACGATCATCCTTCCGTTGACATTTATCACCGGACTATTCGGGATGAATACTTTTGCATGGCTGGGTGAAGAAGCCGAACCGTATATGCTGATCGTGGCACTCGTGATTATGCTAGCCATGACGTTTGCCATGCTCCACATTTTCCGCAAGCGAAAGTGGCTGTAATTGGTGCTAATACTTTCCCTGCCCCCTGTTGAACACTAGTATCAAATGTTCTTTGGGGGGCAGCGCAAGTGGATAATCTTACAATGGTGTTACTTCGCACCCTTTTCTCGTATTTTTTCCTCTTGATCTTAGTGCGGTTGATGGGAAAGCGGGAATTGGGAAAGCTGTCCGTTTTTGATGTAGTCATCTCGATCATGCTTGCAGAAATGGCTGCACTGGCGATTGAGGATGTCGATAAGCCCGCCCTTCGGTTTTACTTGCCGATGCTGTTGATTGCCTTATTGGAAGTCGCTTTCGCTTATGTGTCATTGAAGAGCAAGAAATTCCGCGATACTGTGGACGGCTCTGCCGATTTGATTATAGAAAATGGGCAAATCAGGGAGCAGGCGATGCGTCGCAATCGCTTGAACATGGATGACTTGATGGTACATCTGCGGCAAAAAGACGTAAAAAACATTGCCGATGTTGAATTTGCGTTGTTGGAGCCAACCGGACAGATGAGTGTGTTTTTAAAGGAGCAAAAAGACAAAGTTACGAGGGAAGATCTCTCGTTGATGAAAAAGCCGCAAGTCGGTCCTGTCTCGTACAAAGGTCTGCCCATTCCACTGATTCTCGATGGCAAGGTGAGGACGGAGGCACTGAACAAGATCGGACAAAACCAGCTTTGGCTGAAACGAGAAATCCGGAAATACGGAATCAAAGACATTCGAGAGGTTTCTTTTTGCAGCATTGACGAACGTGGCATCATGTATTTGGACAAAAAAGACAAGCCGCTGCAATAAGCGCTAGCGGCGAGGGAAGAACACGGCGAGTTGTTCGCCGATCCACGGAATACGACGCACGTCTTGCTTGCCCAAGACGCGCATGGCGACGAGCAGGACAAAGTACAGCAGGGTGCTAATGAAGGTACTTGCAGTCAATAGCTGTCCAATTGATACGTCCGTAAACCAGTGCTTGGCAATGTAGGAACCGGAATAACCCATGAGTAGCATAGCGACCGCGATTTTGCCGAATTCCCGAAGGTCTACTGTAAAACCGATTTTTTTGATCAGACTGGCAAAATGTAATAAAGTTCCAAGTGTAATGCCGATATTAAGAGCAATGACAGCGCCGTGAATGCCGAATGCTGGATGTGCCGTGAAAAAAAACATGGCGACAGTTTTGACGATGGCACTAATCAGCGTATTTCGAAAGACGACCTGAGCGTAATCGAGGCCTTGCAAGGCGGCTGCAAGCGGTGCTTGGAAAAACAGGAAGACGGAGAACGGTGCCAGCTCTTTTAGCAGCACGCCAACCTCCCGATACTCATTGCCGTAGAGCAGGACACATAACGGTTCTGCAAAAATGGTGAGCAAGACGGTACAAGGTGCTCCGATGACGAGTGTAATCCGCATGGCTTGATAAATGCGGCGATGCACGAGTGGGGCATTTTTTTGATAGGCCGCTTCCGCTACGGCAGGAACGAGGGAAACGGACAAGGAATACGTTAAAAAAGTGGGAAAAAGTAACAAAGGGACGGCCATTCCGGCAAACTGCCCGTACAAACCAGTAGCAGTCGAGGTGGTAAAACCTGCGATGACGAGTGCGTACGGTACGAGCATCGGCTCTAGCACGTAAGCGATGGAGCCGATGATACGGCTTAGCGTGACAGGGAGTGCGACATGGATGAGTTGCGACAAGCTCTTTTTGCTTGCTGAAACCGTCATGAGAAGGGGCTTATCCAGAAGCTGAGCTGCTGCTTTTTTGCTGCCTTTGCGATACTGCCAGAGAATGTACAAGAGTCCGGCGGCTTCTCCAAAAATAATGCTGGCGACAGCACCTGCTGTGGCGTACTCAATGCCTGCCGAAAGAAACGACATCGTCATAACAACGACCAATGCCATTCGAACGACCTGCTCTATAAGCTGAGAAACCGCAGTAGGGATCATGTTTTGCTTGCCTTGGAAGTACCCTCGCAGGACAAGAGAAATGCCGGAAATCGGGATGACCGGAATGGCTGCGAGCAGAACAATGTGTGCACGAGGGTCCGCAAAGAGCATTCCAGAAATCCATTGAGAGAACAAGAGGAGCAGGACACAGATGAAGAGGCTGATCCCGCCAGCGACCGACAAGGCTAGTAATAGAAATCGGCGAGTCAGCCGCGGATTATTAGCCGCTTCCGTCTCTGCCACTTGCTTTGCAATGGCAACCGGAAGTCCGAATGTCGTCACAGTAATCAGAAAGTATAAAAGGGGCACAACCATTTGATAAAGCCCCATTCCTTCCGCTCCGATAATGCGCGACAACACGATCCTGTGAGCAAAACCAAACACTTTGGTGATGCCACCAGCAATAATGAGGATGACCGTTCCGTAAAAGAAGGATTGTTTCATGGAAGGCTCCTTTGCAAGGATAAATTCACTCAGTAAAGAATATGGACGTGCCGCTGTCGGCATGACTACTTTGAGGGGGAAATTGGGATGGACCAAGCGCAAAAACAGGAATGGTATGGGCAAGTCGCAAGTCTTTGTGCAAGTAAGGCAGAGGAATTTGCTCTCTTGGGGTACGACAATGTGGCACCTGAAGACGTTTGGGAATGCGTCACGAACAGCTATAAGGAAATGCCGCCGATTCACCAGCTTGTCAACGACATTTTGTCCTTGAAGCCAAACAAGTATATGAATTACCTCATGATTCAAATGTACAAAAATTCTTAGTGAAACTTCTTCTTATCTAAATCGTATAGGTAAAAACGCGCGATGCAAGATAAGGGGTTGGTTACCATGGTTCGCTTTTCCAGCATCAATTGACACGTTTTTTCTTACTTCGCTATAATGGGCATATTGGTTTTCGTGTCGACGACGAGGCACGGCTAGGAAAGAGGGGTATTACATGATTAAATGGAGCAGACTTGTTTTGTTCCTGGTTGTGGTGGGCTTGTTGGGCGGTTTGTTTACCACGACTGGACAAGTAGCAAGCAATATCACACTAGGATTGGATCTAAAGGGTGGCTTTGAGATTTTGTATCAGGTAGAGCCCCTGAATGAAGGACAAAAGGTCGATACAACATTATTGGCTGCAACAGCACAAATGGTTGAAAAACGGGTGAATATCGGTGGCGTTACTGAACCAGAGGTAAACGTCGAGCTGCCGGACCGAATCCGCGTAAAGATTGCTTCCCATGATGCTGATCAGGAAAAGCTTCGCGAGTTGATCGGCAAGCCAGCCGTACTTACGTTCCGTGACGTACAAGGCAAGACGTTGATGAGAGGTAGCGATTTGGCGCCAGGGGGAGCAGCAGTTGGTTACGACGAACTGAAAAGACCGTTGGTTACCGTCAAATTTAAAGAACCAAAACTTCTAGAAGACGTGACTCGTGCAAATCTTGGTAAACCAATGGGAATCTTCCTAGATGATACAATGCAGACCAACCCAACGATTCAGTCTGTCATTTCCGGTGGTAGTGCACAAATTACCGGTAACTACACGCAAGAATCGGCGCAAGAGTTGGCTGACTTACTTAACTCCGGTGCAATGCCGGCCAAACTGATTGAGAAACAGGTAACATCTGTAGGGGCTACACTTGGTGCGATGTCCTTGGAAAAAACCTTGTATGCAGGATATATTGGTGGAGCCTTTATCTTCCTGTTCATGCTGGTGGTTTATCGTTTGCCAGGTCTGGTCGCGAATATTACATTGGCAGCTTTTATCTATCTCTCCCTGCTCTTCTTGGATTGGATGGATGCGACGCTTACACTGCCAGGGATTGCTGGTTTCATTTTGGGAATCGGGATGGCCGTGGACGCGAATATTATTACCTATGAACGTATTCAGGAAGAGATCCGTTCCGGTAAGACGATTCTATCTGCATTCCGTGCAGGTGAACGACGTTCCTTGGTCACCATTTTGGATGCGCAGGTTACGGCTTTGATCGCAGCTGTGGTATTGTATTTCTTCGGGACTAGCTCTATCCAAGGCTTTGCGATTATCTCGATGCTGACAACGATCGTAAGTATTTTTACAAACGTTTTTGCCTCTCGCTTCCTCCTCGGCTTGTTGATCCGTACGAACCTATTCAAGAAGCCGTCTTGGTTCGGGGTAAAGGAGAGTGAAATTGGTGAGTTATAGAGCACTAGAGTACGCTGATAAGTACAACATTGTAAAAAACCGTAAGAAGTTTTTTGTGATTTCATGGATTATTCTTGCATTGGGCCTGCTGTCCATGTTCACTTTTGGGTTGAATCTCGGGGTTGATTTTAAGGCAGGTACACGTCTGGATATGTATATCGGGAAAGACTTCTCGACTACTGATATTGATGCAATCGTCCGGGAAAAGCTACCGGAGACGCATTTTACGAATGTGACAGCCTATGGGGAAAAACAGGCTTATACACGCTTTGAAGAAACCATTCCGCCAGAAAAGCTGACGGAGATTGAACAGGCATTGATAGCCAAGTATGGTGATCAGGTAACCAAGCAAGAGTCTACAGTTGATCCGATTATTGCACAAGAATTGGTACGCAATGCGGGTCTGGCAATTTTGTTCGCTGCACTTGGGATTGCCATCTACGTAGCGTTCCGCTTCCAGTTCTTGATCGGGGTCGCGTGTGCGATTGCTCTCTTGCATGACGTATTTATCCCGATCGCGTTGTTTTCCGTGTTTCGACTCGAGGTTGACTTGACCTTTATCGCAGCGATTTTGACGATCGTTGGTTATTCGTTGAACGATACGATTGTTATTTTTGACCGTATCCGTGAAAATGAACGCGTGATGAAGACCAAGACAATTGAAGACCTGGAACACCTGGTAAACGTGAGCTTGTGGCAGACCATGCGCCGCTCTGTCTTTACCGTGGTAACCGTTTTGGCGACAGCCGTTGCGATTGTGTTCTTGGGAAGCGAAGGGATTCGCAACTTCTCCCTCGTACTGATTTTCGGATTGCTCAGTGGTTCCTACTCTTCGATCTTTATCGCTGCGCAAATCTGGGTTTCTTTGAAAAAGAGAGAAATGAACAAGAAGCGCTTTTCAACTGCTCCAAACGAAAGCTAATCCGAAAGCCGCGGGGATATTCCCGCGGTTTTCTCCTTTTTTTACCGGAGAAAGCCTCACTATTGTCAGGCTTGGGCTCCATCCTCTATAATGAATGAGGATTGGAGGAAAGCCCATGCTGAAAGCGAAAACACGCTGGAAACTGGCCACCTATGATGAGCAGCTTGCTGCTAGTATTGCCGCAGATTGCCAGCTTACTCCGCTCGTATCCAAGCTACTGGTGATACGTGGCATTGACACATCACAAAAGGCTCGTGACTTTTTACAAGCCGGCCCAGAATTGTTTCATGACCCTTTCTTGCTGGATGGAATGGAACAAAGCGTGCATCGCATTCAACAAGCCATTCAAAGGCAAGAACCGATTTGCATATACGGCGATTACGACGCCGATGGGGTTAGCTCCACATCGCTAATGGTACATCTACTGCGCCAACTCGGCGCTGTTTTTGACTACTATATTCCCAACCGTTTTACAGAAGGGTATGGGTTACATAAAGACGCATTGGCGCATCTGCATCATAGCGGCTATAAGCTGATCATCACTGTCGATACAGGGATCAGTGCAGTGGAGCAGGTAGCGTACGCGAATCAGTTGGGTCTTGACGTCATTGTAACCGACCATCACGAACCTCCGGCAATCATCCCGGAGGCATTTGCTGTGATTAACCCCAAGAAGCCCGGCTGTTCGTACCCGTTTGATATGTTGGCGGGAGTGGGGGTCGCCTTTAAAGTGGGGCATGCCTTGCTGAAAGAACCGCCATTGCATTTAGCTGATTTGGCTGCATTGGGGACGATAGCGGATTTGGTGCCGTTGGTAGATGAAAATCGCATTCTTGCTCGAGCAGGATTAAAGCGCTTAAATCATACAAGGAATCTTGGTCTGCAAGCCTTAATCCGAGTTTGTGGGTTGGCCGATACCGAGCTGTCTGCGGGACATGTAGGCTTTGCGCTAGGACCGCGTCTGAATGCGAGTGGAAGGCTGGAGACGGCTGAATCTGCTGTGAAATTGCTGACGACTTCGGATATGGACGAAGCAGAGAAATGTGCCCAGGCGCTGGACGACTTAAACCGCGAACGTCAGGAAATTGTCGCAGCGATGACTGAGGAAGCTGTACAGATGGTGAATGAGCTGTATCCGCCTGACCAGAACAATGTTCTCGTTCTAGCTAAAGAAGGCTGGAACGTGGGTGTGGTAGGGATCGTAGCTTCCCGATTGGTCGAGCTTTTTTACCGTCCAACGATTGTGCTTGGCATTGATCCGGAAAAAGGAACAGCAAAAGGCTCGGCACGAAGCATTGCAGGTTTTGATATGTATGAAGGTCTGACTGCTTGCAAGGAGTGGCTACCGCACTATGGCGGTCATACAATGGCAGCGGGGATGACCTTGCCTGTAGAAAATCTCGACTTCTTACGCCAAAAGTTAAACGAGCTCGCTGGAGAGTGGTTGTCCGCGGAAGACTTCACGCCGATGACCAAAGTGGACGTTGCGATGAGCATGGAAGAGATCAGCTTGACCGCGGCGGAGCAACTCGAAAAGCTCGCCCCATATGGAATGGGGAATCCAACACCGCTCGTTTTGTTAGAAGAAGTAGAAACGCAAGGGATGCGTACTATTGGGCGCGATGACAATCATTTGAAGTGTACCTTGAACAAAGCGGGTACCTCTTTGGATGCAATTGGCTTCAACTGGGCACATGTAACAAAGAGAGTAACGCCCAAGGCACGTTTTCACGTATTGGGAGAATTGTCTGTAAACGAATGGAACGGAAATCGAAAGCCTCAGCTGACGATCCGTGATTTGTCTGTTGGACACCAGCAAGTGTTTGACTGGCGAGGCAGTCGTGACAAGATAGAGAAATGGCAGCAAGTAATGGCGGAGTCAAATTCGGTGACCGTTCTGTTTCGCGAGGAAAGCTACG
>NZ_JABSUZ010000023.1:0-92823 GCF_013284345.1 Brevibacillus sp. MS2.2 | reverse complement strand
TTGCAAAGATAATACCTCTGCCCGCACTAACGGCTTGGTGTCCATGGCCTCTTGCTTGTCTTCCACGACCCGCTTCCCTTGCTGAAGCGTGTAACCAACTAACTCGAGCTTGGCCTTTTGTTTTTCTGTCAAAAGCTCGGAAAGCTGTGCTTGTTGACTTCCTTCCTGGCCTTGCTGGTCTTTTAAGCCGGTTATGAGCGGAGAAAGCCGTTGATCCTTCTCCCGCTGCTTCACTTCCTCAGAAAACGTTTCTGTCAGCCACAGCAAGGCCTTGATTGCGGTTTTGAACGACGCGCTTTCCTGCCCGACTGTACGAGGATGAATCATGCGTGTAAAATACTGCTTCATGAGTGTACGAATCATCCAATGATGAAAAGGAGTAGATTCTTGCGTCAGATCGATCTCCGGCTTTTCCAAATAAAAGACGAGGAAAAAATCAGCCAAGAGCTCCAAATCAAACCATGCTGCTCGTGCCTTCGCCTCATGAACCCATTCCTGTGCGGTTCGCGAAGAAGCAAGGTACGTTTCAAATACATAGCGATCAACACCGCTAGCACGAATGATCATACAAACTACCCCCTACAACGTAAAATCGTAGTCCGCCCCGGGGATTTCCTTGTCAAAAATCGTCCGATACGTGCGCTGTAGCTGCTGCAAAATCCGTTCGCCTTCAATTCGCAGGTACGAATATTTGACCGCGTATTTTTCTACATTCGGAATCAAGCGGTTTTTTTCCAGGACATAGGCATGCAGATCATGCTCCCGCTTCTCCCACTGAATGAGACGATTACGCAAGTCTCGCGCCGTCTCTTCTACCTCTTCGCGACTCTCTTCCAACAACCGGACATTGCGCTCCATCGCTTCCTTGCCCAGCTTTGCGCCCACTTCCTTTTTAAACTGGAAGGCATGCAGCTCCGATTCTTTTTCCTTCCATTTATCCGCAATTTGTCCGAAGCGCTGGAGTGGCAATTCATTCTCCATATCATTCTTCAGCATTTCCGTAAATTGTTGTTCAAACGCTTCCTGCATGACCGACAAGTCCTCAGGAACATTCCACAGCATATGCGGAGTGAAAACCGTGTCCCAGATTGTCACCTGCTCACGTCCATGCAAGGCAGCAGAAGTTCGCCATACATGCGCGATTTTGCTCCAGCGACGGTCGGAGAGCACATACTCTTTTACTTCCAGGTCTTGTTTTAGACGGTACAAGAAATAAATCATGGTTTCTGGAATAACCACTTGCTTCGCTGCCGCTTGAATATCCTTCACGTCATACAGAGAGAACACAACAGGAAGAGGTGTCGTAGGCAATGAAAACATGCGCTCGTAACTGGAAGCATGTTTCAAATAGTGAACTTCATAGCGAAACAGGAAGCGGTCATAAAGAGCTGTCAATTGATCATCGTCATCAGGAAGTTCATTCGATGCAGCGATTAAAAATTGCAACGGAACCTCCTCTTTTTCTCTGCCATTGAAATAGATTCGTTCGTTCAATATAGAAAGCAACGCATTCAGAATCGCGCTGTTCGCTTTGAAAATTTCATCCAAAAACGCAAACTGAGCGTTGGGTAAATAGCCTGTTGTTTTTCGTACGTATTGATCCAGTTTCAATTGTTGAAGGGAGACCGGACCGAATATCTCATCGGGGGTCGTAAAACGGGTAAGCAAATACTCGAACCAATGTTCCGATCCGAATAGCTGAGAAACAGATCGTGCTAGCTGAGACTTGGCTGTTCCCGGCGGACCGATTAACAAAGCATTTTCCCCGCTCATAATGCCGAGCATTAAAAGGCGAATCAGTTCACTTCTTTCCAGGAAACGGCGCTCCAAAAGCTCAATTGCCTGGTCCATTTTACGTTGGATGGGTGTAGTCGAATTCATCGTAGTTGGCTGCACGACGGGCTGGTTACAGACGTCGATGTGCCGATCCCCCTCTCTTGCTTGGAACCCAAATTTACGTCATTCATTAATAGTGGCATATCATGGACAAAAATGCCAGTTCTCCAGTGGATTCACTTGTTCTCTCTAGAGTGTGCTTTCACCCATGGCCTATTTTTCGCATATGTTGTGACATCAAGGTACTTACATCGGAGTAACGAAAAAGGAGGGTGCGACATGGGGATCGAGCTTTTGTGGATACATGGTGTGTATGTCTTGTTCGTGATTGGCATTATTCTCGTGATGGTTTTACGAAAAGATACGAGTCTGATTAGTATCGTGGGCATAGCAATCCTCGGTTTCGTCGCGACAGGGTCTGTGACGGCAGCCGTCGGCGGAATATTTGGCAGCTTCATCTACGCGATTACCGAGCTATTGCCGACGATTTTAGTTATCTGCATCATCGTTGCCATGAGTCACGTTTTGACGGATACGGGCGTAAACGAAACGATGATTCGGCCGATGACTCATTTAGTTCGAAATCCTACATTGGCGTATTGGGTGATCGGGATCGTCATGATGGTCATTTCCTGGTTTTTCTGGCCTTCTCCAGCTGTCGCACTAATCGGTGCTGTCATGTTGCCCGTGGCATTGCGCGCTGGCCTGCCGGCGATGGGTGTCGCCGTTTCGATGAACTTGTTTGGACACGGGATTGCGCTGTCCGGCGATTACATTATTCAGGGGGCTCCCACTTTAACGGCCAAAGCCGCAGGAATCCCTGTCTCGGACGTGATTTCAGCCAGCGTCCCTCTCGTTATCATTATGGGCGTCGTGACAACTGCCATCGCATTCTGGTATTTGAAAAAAGACATGAAGCTCGGCGTGCTCGCGTCTCCCAAAGAGACAGTCGTACCCGATGAAGTTTTTACTTCCGCACGAGTCCCTTTATCAGATGGCGTGCGTCGTGCGTTGGCTGGACTTGTACCGGTTTTATTTATCCTCGATGTCGTGGCCATGTTTGCTTTTGATTTACGCGGAGGAGATGCAACGGCGCTTGTGGGCGGAACCGCCCTGCTCATTCTCATTATCGCAACGATGCTTGCGCACAAGCAAAGTGGTCTCGAGCAGGTAACCACACATCTGATTCAAGGCTTTCAGTTCGGCTTTAAAGTATTTGGTCCGGTCATCCCGATTGCTGCTTTCTTTTATATGGGCGACAGTGGGTTTATCAAAGTGTTTGGGGAGGTACTGCCGCAGGGTTCACACGGAATCGTGAACGACCTCGGAGTGGCGCTTGCACAGACGATTCCCATTAACAAGGAAGTAGCTGCTCTTACTGTATCCGCAGTAGGGGTTATTACAGGGCTCGATGGCTCAGGGTTCTCTGGTATTACGCTCGCTGGTTCTTTGGCTCAACTATTCGCAACTGCTTTAGGTACCGGTGCCGCTACGTTAACAGCGCTCGGACAAATTGCCGCCATCTGGGTCGGCGGTGGTACGATCATTCCTTGGGCATTGATTCCTGCTGCGGCGATTTGCGGAGTAGACCCTTTTGAGCTAGCGAGACGAAATCTGTATCCCGTGGCGATCGGACTTTTGGTGACCACAATCGTGGCGATGTTTCTTCTGTAAAGCGTCGGTATCTATACGAAAAAGCGTATGGTCTCGTGCCGTTCGCTTTTTTTCCTTGGTTGGGTGATGAGATAGACAAGTTTTCTCATTCTGTTTTTCTTCGAGACTCATACACTTGTACTAGCATCTATTTAGATGAGAAAGGAAAAAACCAGTATGAAGTTGTGGGGAAAAAGTATCCAGGTCGCAGCAACGTACATTGGAACCGTCGTAGGCGCCGGGTTTGCGAGCGGTCAAGAAATCCTCGCGTTTTTCACCGCTTACGGCCATGCCGGAACAATCGGCATCCTGCTCGCCACATCTCTTTTTGTTTGGTTGGGCTACAAGATGATGCTAATCGCTCATCATTTGCGCACACCCTCCTATGAATCCTTTAATCAAAAACTGTTTGGACCGATGATCGGTCGTGCGATGAATATTTTGGTCTTTCTCACCCTTTTTGGCGTAACGACTGTCATGCTGGCAGGAGCGGGTTCGGTCTTGGAGGAGCAGTTTGACATTCCATATTTGATCGGGACCATCGCCACCGTTCTGTTCGCCCTGTTGCTTCTGCGAAAAGGGTTGGAGCAACTACTCGTCGTGAATGCGATTGTCGTGCCATCCATGTTATTGTTCGCTTTGCTCATTTTACTGGATGGCACCGCAGATTCCCCCATGCCTCTCTCGACCCCATCCGATTACTCCTTCTTATGGAAAACAGTCTTATACGTGTCATTTAACCTGGCCATGGCCCAATCCGTTCTCATCCCGATCGGTTATGCGATCCGCGACAAGGTTGTTTTGTTTCGGGCAGCCGTCATTGGCGGGGTCGTGCTTGGATTTATGCTCCTCGTCGTCCATACTGCTATGTTGGCCAACTGGGACGACGTCCGTCTCATGAATATCCCGATTCTTTTTGTAACGGACCAATGGAACGAGTGGCTCCAGCTGTTCTTTGTTTTCGTGCTCTATTCCGAGATTTTTACCACATTGATTTCGAACGTGTTCGGGATTGGTCAGCAGCTGCGTGAATTATTGGACGTTCCGGAAACGCGCCTTTACTTGTATTTGTTCTCTACTGCTTTCGTATTGTGCCTGATCGGGTATAGTCAGTTGCTGATGTTTTTATATCCGTTGTTTGGGTATTTGGGGTTGTCTACGCTCTGTCGGATTTCGGTTCCAGGGACGATCCCTCGGCATAGATTTTAAAAACAGACGACCACTTCTCAAATCAAGATTAAGATCGCATATTGTTCGTGTTTAGGATAGTCACTTACGATAACCAAAAGTATTACCCCCGAGAATTTTTTAACAAAGTGAGATGGCGGCTCAATATTCACGAACAATTTTAATTAATATCAATATATAATTCGTAATTAATTCGCGTTTCTCAACAGTCATTCACATATGTACGATACGTAAAAAGCCGACTCTCCGTCGTGAAGCAGTCGGCTTTTTACTATAAATGATCAATTGTTCACTACTATAGCAATTGAGCGAACGTAAATCAGCGAGAGCACCTTCCATAGTCTGCTCCCGCGTATAGACTCTCCTAGACCCAAGACTTTTGCATCGCGAACCATATTGTGTACCCGCCAGACATATTCATACTCGAACTCTTTCATTTATTCGCATACGAATGGTAACATTTGTCACGATTGAACCGTCATAGTGTAAGACTGACCTCATCAACATACTAGAAAGGAAATTCTCACATGAAATTTTCTACCCTATTAAAAACCATGCTCGTTCTGTTTCTTACCTTCTTCTCTACTTCGCCAATCAAGGCTGAAGAGCAGCAAGACCCATTAAATCCACCGCAATTACCAGTGGTGTATCAAAACCTGCAGATCCCGTCTCATTTGACAGAGCCATTCTTTCTTTTCACGAAGCAACCACTTTACAAGCACGATTCACCTCCAAAGACTTACACCATGTCATTGGTTTCACCGTCTGGAAAAGTAATAAAAAGCAATTATCTCGTTTATAAAAGTGAAGTGTACCCGCTCCGAAATGGGTACGGTTATTTTTATAATGGCAGCTTTTTTAAGCATACGGAATATTTGGTCTACGATAAGCAGGGCAAAGTTTCACCGATGGGTACCTGTTGCGATGTTGCTTTCAAGCAGATACATGGGGAATGGTTTACGGGCACGGACTTTCCGGGAAACCTGCCGTATCTGTACAATGCCAAAACAGGGAAAATTACCAAGAAGTTTCCGGACGCGGATCATCCATTCTACCTAGCCGAACCGACTACGAAAACGTTTGATCCGTATTACTTGCCCTATGGTGATATGGTAAAAGACGCAAAAGGGTACGAATATTACAAGATGGGCATGAGAAATATTCATGGAAAAATACTGAGTAAGCCATTTTTTGATGAATATTACGGATATGGTGAAGGCTGGCATCGTGTGAAAATAAATGGCCAGACGCATTTTATCAGCAATGAAGGAAAAATTATGCTAAAGCCTTCCCGTAACTATAAAGTCGAATCGAATATGCACAGTGGAGCATTCGTTGTCTCAGGCAAGCTGGGGAACGAAGAATTTTATGTGCTGATGAATAAAAAAGGACTCATTGCTTCCAAAAAGTATGCGTTTATCCGTCCGACAGCTGATGGTCACTTTCTGGCTGTGACGAAAACCAACAAGCCATATACTTTTACCAAAATTAATGCGGCAGATAAAGTCGTCTCACCGCAACAATATGTGCTAAATAAGCCAGAACTAATGAAAGAGCTCAAGCAGACGGGACAATTGTTTCATACTGATTCCCAGATCATTGCGAACACAGCTAACAATCAAAGCTTCAACTTTCCACATCAATTGCTGATCACTCCTACGAATGAGACCGTTGCCATCGAGTACACCATCTCGGGGATCAAAAAGATTGGCGTGTATACGCATGACGGCAAGCTGATCTATGAGGAGATTATCAAATAAGTAGGTCAAACAAATAAAAGCACGACAATGCCCTGTTAAACAAGGGGTATGGTCGTGCTTTTCCTATCAAGTTCCCTTGGTCTCCCAAGTGATAACGCAATTATTCCAATCCCGCAGGTTTTTCCCTTCCATCCAATGGATACCAGCGAAGCACATCACGCGGTGGGCTTGCCAACCCTTCCTCCAGCAAGACACACTTCCAAACTTCATCACCCGGCCCATCGGTTGTATCTCCGTCATTGATAACAGGACCATTCTCATATACATAGTTCGATATATTTCGCAGGAAACTCGCGACCTCATTTGGATCGTAGGCATCCCCATTAAATATCGCCTCATGATCGATCACATCCAACTGCTGCATGCCGACGGTATCCATCAAGAGCCATCCTTCCGGAAGATTGAACAACCGGACATTGGACCATAGCTCCAGCGGAAGAAGCTGGATTTGCTCATAACGTTGATTCAGCTCTTGCATCAGCTCGGCAGACGCGAGGCACTCTCCATTCGGATTAAAAAAGCAAAGGGCTTCTGGCATTTTCAACAGCGACTCAGCAATGGCGGTGACAGTCATCAACTCCGGCAGTGCTTCATAACCCTCAGGCAGTACAGGAGCTTGATCGTTCGACTCTCCCAACACGAAAGAAGAGCGAATACGGATGAACGCTTTGTGCTCGGATGCGGCTTGCCGCCCTTCGGGATATCCCCATGACTGCTGAGTTGCCCGCTCAAGGCTATTCGAGAACGTAAACGGACCGAAAAAGCCCATCGACCAAGCGCCAAACAGCATCGTGTCTTCTGCCGGGTCTCCCATACTATCCGGCCAAGGCTTATCGACGACATCGACCTGAATATATCCGTTTACTTCTGGACGATACGGAATAAGCAAGCTAGGGCCGCTGAACACCCATTGGTCGAACGTTTCCATGATGTTAACAATTTCGAATTGATCCTTGAGCATGTCTGCTATTTTGTGAATCGGAACCGCCGTTGACAGCAGGACGGCAACTCCTTGAGAGTACATACCTTTTGGCATATCGTCATCTTCTTTCCATTGTATTTTTATGAATCATGGCGTACTTTACGTAACTGTAAATCCAATCGCTTGAAGCTCCTTGATCGCGAGTTCCAGATCCACTTCCGGATTCAGCTCCGTAATCATCTCTTCGGTAATGGCAGTATTTGAAAACGTGTACCCAACTACATCAAGCGAAACCTTCACCTCGTAGTAAGCCTCTGCCCACTCTACATAATCTTCTGGACTATCATATATCATCCCAAGCAAAAAATCTGAGCCGTCATCCAGCCCTTGCGGATTATGTATGTCTCCTGTTTTCCACACGTGATCAGTAGGTACTCGCCATAAGCAAAACGTAACGTCCTCCTTGGTTAACGCTTCGTCATCGAGTCGATGAAGCAAAGCTGGAGGGACTTGCTCATAGATACCAGGCCAAACCTCGTATTCTTCCCTGGCATGAGGACTCATTTCCGATTCATGATCAAACCCTTTTACAATAACGCCCTCGGGAGTGAACAGGATGTAAAGATCGTCGCCTGCTCCGTTGTTAATGCTCGCGAATGTTGTGTTTTCATCCCATTGTGGATCGAACTGATATCTACGCAGCCATTCCTCCTGGCATAGTAGAATATCCAGGGCACTCAGGACGAGCATACGCTGTTTTAATACTTCATGTTGTAGGAAAGGCTTTGACCAGCTTTTCATTTGCATCCACCTTTACGATTTAGATACTCCGCCTAATCCCAATCCAAAAAACCTTCCACGGACAACTTTTCCTCCCCGCATTCGGGACAAGTCGGCGAATACCCGTGATCCAGCTCCATGTCAATCGGTATAGATGGCATTTTCTCTGAACACCGTGGACAATCATAGCTTTGTAAATACGAATCAGTGTCCGACTGCAAGTGCAAATAGTGGGCATTTAGCAGTATTTGCATTTTTCGCAAGCGTATAGACCATGAAAGCAGTTATACTTTGTACGCTCGTCCTTCATAAATTCTCGGATTCGCTCCTTGCCAACTGGATCCTCGAACCATTCTTCGATTTCGCTCAAATAACCATATCTGAATCCAACGCCCATGTACACATTTTGGTTGTATGAGCAACGTTCACAATGCAGCTTATAAGCTACTCCCATGCTATCTCCCTCCCCATGTGAGAAAATTCTCTTCACGATGTGAGTAGTACATCTAGCAGACTAAAGCAAATATTGACCAAAACAACCACAACTACGCCGCGAACACTAACGCCACCAAGCTTTCGTGTATCTTCTATATCAAGCATGGCGTTTTTACTGTGCGCTTTTTTTATTTTCCGAACAGCCGACACATAGTATAAAAAATTGCCGGTTAGTCCAAATAACGCTCGTTGAAATAATGCAAAGAGTATGTACACTTCATTAAAGGTAGCATCATCGAATGCCAATGCACCCAAGGCAAAACCCACAAAGAGGTTCACCAAATAAATAACGGTCGCCCATCCATACATCTTCCGATAGGCAAACCATGCTACGCCAAAAAGTGCTGCTCCCCAATTCCATGAGAGTCCTTTCGCCCGCCAAGCCTCCAGATAGTACTTATGATGGTGGACATAGGCGGACAAGAAATTCAAGGTAAGATGTGTCTCCAAAGGTTCTCCCCCAAAACTATTTTCTATTAGTTCCTAATCTTTTGCGACCTTTATGTGGGCGAGTATGCTCTAACGACCTCTCATTATACCAAAAATGACCAACCCAAACGATATCGAACCATTTGTATTAGGAGGTCAGCCAGTTTTTGCTGGTTGACCTCTTTTATTTTTGGACGTACCACTTAGATTTCGCATCACTGGCAATGCTGTGGAACTGCAAGAACAGGTCACTCACCCACTATCATCTTAGAATCGACTGAGCTTTACCATGCCGTCACTGATAAATTTACTAAAAATCCCAAATATTTTTCCGTTTGCGAATGTTGTTCTCGATCATTTCGATTCCGCTCTTCATCATCTCGATCATCTTCATCTGTTGTTCTCTCAAAGGTTCAGGAATCTCTCCCAGTCTTTCTTCCATTTTGGAGATCTTCTCTTTTTTCTTCTCGATCCGTTCTAAGCGTCTCTCTTCAGAACTCATATTTCTATCTCCCTATCAGTATATTCTTCTATACTCTGTTCCCATTAAACAATATCAAGATTTGATTATCTCCTGTCCTTTTCATTACCCGATAACCTGTACCCGATGCCGTCGCCACCCCTTCGTCGTTCGGTTTGCAATAACCCCCCGCTCGGCACGTTCCATCGTCGCGAAGAAGCAGTTTACCGATGAGACCGATAGCCACCCAGTTGGGCATTTCTTTCCGCGTTTTACACTTCCGGTTCGGATCCCAATACGGATTGATTTTGGGTCTCTCCTCTGTGCGTTCGGGTATGATGATATTTCCTTCCCGATCGGTTACTGCCGGAACCACGACCTCGTGGTATTGGATACGACTCCATTCATCGAGCACGAACTTGCTGCACCCCGGATCTTCCACATCCGCCAAAATTGCCGGATTAGAGCTGGTCACTCCTAGAATATAATCGTCGTTGGAAGTAGCTTTCCGGATGGTCTCACTTTCTCCGTCAAAGCTTACAAAGTAACCGACATCAATCGGCTGGCCATCCGCCGTCTCAAACATCTCAGCAAAATCGCAAGCACCGACGGCTACGTTGAATGCCGAAGCTGTGACGGTCGATTCGAAACACGCACTGCCGTTATTTAAAATTTTGGCTTTGACGCCTGTAGGGTCACATGGAGCTGCTCCATTAACTAGGTACCAGGAAAATGGCAAATCTCCCGCTGCAGGATTGGGAGCGCCGTTGATCCCCATCACATGCACTCCCCCAAGTGTGCCAGCGCATGTGCCCAAACCTTCTGTATGGGAGAAGTTTCCATCTGCAAGAGTGTTAACACCCTCCGCATGCGATGCAAATCCACTGGCCTCTGTCTCAGAACCCTCCGCATGGGACCCAAATGCACTGGCCACTGTATGAAAACCCTCCGTATGCGACACCTCTCCACTTGCCACTGTACCAGAACCCTCCGCGTGGGACGCAACTCCAGTGGCATCTGTCCCATCACCCTCTGCATGGGAAAAATTTCCTATAGCATCTGCGAAATTACCCTCCGCATGGGCCGCAAATCCAACGGCATTTGAATGAAAACCCTCCGCATGCGACAAATTTCCACTGGCCACTGTGCCAGAACCCTCTGCATGGGACGCAACGCCAGTGGCATCTGTCCCATCACCCTCTGCATGAGAAAAACTGCCGATGGCATCTGCAAAATTCCCCTCGGCATGGGCCGCAAATCCAGTGGCATTTGTAGAAACACCCTCCGCATGCGATGCTATTCCACTGGCATTTGTATGAAAACCCTCCGCGTGGGAAAAATTTCCCCTCGCCACTGTACCAGAACCCTCTGCATGGGACGAATTTCCAATAGCATCTGTCCCATCACCTTCCGCATGAGAAAAAAGACCTAAGGCATCTGCGAAATTACCCTCCGCATGCGACGCAAATCCGCTAGCATTTGTAGAAACACCCTCCGCATGCGACGCAAATCCACTCGCCTCTGTAGTCACACCCTCTGCATGCGATGCTACTCCACTAGCCTCTGTCACAGACCCCTCGGTATGGGATGCAAATCCACTCGCCTCTGTACCAGAACCCTCAGCATGGGATCCTAATCCACTGGCCTCTGTATTAGAACCCTCTGCGTGGGAAAAATTTCCGCTCGCAACTGTAAAAAGCCCCTCGGCATGGGATGCAAATCCACTGGCAATTGCCCGAGCACCCTCCGAATGGGATGCATCTCCGCTGGCTTCTGTCTCACGACCCTCCGCATGGGAAAAATCCCCTAACGCCTGTGGTCCTGGCCTCGATAAGATACTTAAAGTTCCTCCTTCGGCATGAGACGCAAACCCACTTGCAATTGTTCCAACCCCTTCTGCATGAGCACTTTGACCACTGGCTAGGTTAGGAGCTGGGTTACCCAATTGATCTACACCACCTCCCTCTACGTGGGAAGCTCTTCCACTAGCGGTGTTTCCTTCCCCTTCTGCATGAGAATTCAGTCCACTAGCGATGGTAGATATACCCTCGGCATGAGATTGATCCGCTTGCGCCTGTGTGCTACTCCCTTCCGCATGTGAAGCGCGTCCACTCGCCGCCGTGGATATCCCTTCCGCATGGGCAGCCAGTTGAGTTGCTGTTGTTAGGAGCCCCTCTGTATGGGAAATCAGTCCGCTTGCGATCGTCCCTTTCCCTTCCGCATGCGACTCATCTCCACTTGCTGTCGTGTTGAATCCTTCCGCATGAGCCGCAAGTCCACTTGCCGTTCCTCCGATCCCTTCTGCATGGGCGGCGAAATTGCTTGCCGTAGTTTTGAATCCTTCCGCATGCGATCCTTTACCGCTGGCTGTGGTGCTGACTCCCTCGGCGTGGGAGCCTTCACCACTCGCGACTGTGCCTATTCCTTCCGCTTCGGAACACAGCCCGCTTGCGATTTCGTTGCAACCATTTGGCATACGATACCCTCCCCCCTACTAAACAGTTATGGTATCGTATGCCATGAGAAGAATGGTGGACTGGTCGGCTTAACCATGGATAAGGGTGGAATTATTCCGTAGGACGAACGAAACAACCCATCCAGCTAACTCGATGCTGATACCATTGAGTCGAAGTATTTGAATTCAATTTGTTTGGTGTAATTCTTGTTCACCATTACGGGAAGCACTGACAATGATCACCGCTGATAGCATAAGAAAAAGGAACAGTACGAATCGTGATGATCTTATACAGCATCTCATTCCCCTCCTTTCATGACCAAACAACCTAACTGACTGATGATCGGTTAAATATAATCATAGAGCTACTCCAGATAATGTAAATTACAACCGACGAGTGAACCGCTCTTTTTTCTCCATAAGCCCTTGACCTTCACATTAGCGTGAACGTTTAGACTACATGCAGAACGATAACTCATTCACTCAAGGAGGGACAAAAAATGAACAACTATACAGGGAAAAAAGCAGTCGTATCTGGAGGTACACATGGCATGGGCTTGGCCGTGGCAAAAGCATTGCTGGCAGGCGGTGCCGAGGTCATCGTCTCTGGTCGCAATCCGAAAAATGCCGAAGAAGCAAAACGTGAGCTGGGCGAACGGGCACATGTTGTGGTGTCTGACGTATCGAGCATGGAGGATGTGCAAGCATTCGGAGACTATGTTGAAAAGCATTTTGGCAAGATCGATTTTCTCCATGTGAATGCAGGCACTTCCATTCTGGAACCGTTTTTGGAAGTCACTGAGGAGACCTACGATCGGATTTTTGAGGTAAATACGAAAGGGGCATTTTTCACTGTCCAGCGCTTGGCACCGCTTATTCATGAAGGAGGTTCGATCGTATTTACATCTTCCGTAGCAGATGAAGGCGGCTACCCCGGCATGAGTGTATACAGTGCATCCAAGGCGGCATTGCGCTCTTTGGCCTCCGGGTTTGCAGTGGAGTTGCTTGACAAGGGCATTCGTGTCAATGTCGTGAGTCCCGGTTTCATTGATACGCCTTCCATGGGAGTTGCCGGTTTCTCGGATGAACAACGCGCTACCTTCCAGGAGCTTGGCGATAAGATTACACCAATGAAACGTCATGGTTCATCAGAAGAAGTGGCGAAAGCGGTGCTTTTCTTCGCCTTTGACGCTACCTTTACGACTGGTGCGAGGCTAACTGTGGATGGTGGCATCGGACAAAATTTACATTCCTTTTAAAAAGACGGCCCCGGAGCAGCTGATCGCTTCGGGGCCGTGACTATGAACTAGCTCGTAACCTTTTTTCCGCGGGTAATGGATATTTGCCTCTCCAGCGTTTTCTTCCACTCTTGGAGTGCCTCAATCTGTTCGTTCACTTTGCTGAGCTTTTGTTCGTAAATCGCCAGCATTTCCTCGCAATATTCGTAATCGTCTGGAGTCGCAACTTCCCCTCTGAACAGCGTTCTGATTTCATCCGCTGTTAATCCCAGCTTCAAGTACAGTTGAATCATCTTGACGCGCTTGACTGCCGATTCATTGAAATGGCGGTAATCATTTTCCAGTCGTTCTGCCTGTAACAAACCCTTTTCTTCATAATGGCGGATCGATCGAGTACTGACATTGGTTAATTGGGATAATTCGCTTATTTTCACGCAGTAAAGTACCTCCTCGTGTGAGAATGCTATCCCAATTATATGCCAGAATGTCAGGGTATCCATATCGTTTTTGATTACGAATCTATGCTGCTTCTTTCGTATGAAAATTCTCCAGAAAACAAGAACTAGAAGAAAACATTTACATTTATATGTGAACTCCAGAATTTTTTACATGGTAAATCATATTTGATCGTTCTATAGAGTCAACATCAAGAGAAGGTAGTAAAATACTATCACCTAAAAGGGTTAGCGAAGGTGTTTTTGCGTTAGCTGAATGGATTGCAATTACCAATGACTCTGCTAACATGAACATCGCCGGATCTGTCTACTATAGCAAAGCCCATGCAGCTCTTTAGTAATTACAGTATCCGTGTCCTTGAAAATTTACCGTCCATGTTCCTTCTTTACCGCGTTCACTTTTTCCATATCGACTACCTTTCCATCCATCGTCACCGCTGGCAATGCTTCAATCCCATATGCCTGCGTTTTCTCCTCAAATTCGCCCTCGACACTCTGTTCCAGCTTGTTATGAACGACGACCTCACATTTGGAACAGCATAACGCTTTGACATTTTCCACAAAGGCAGAACTGGAGTGACTGCCATCTACAAATATTTCGATTTTTGCACCCATGACTACTCCTCTCCTTTCGCACATTTTAGCATGATCGGGCATTGCTCCCTTGAGAGGGACCACATCGAGGGTGGACGTTTCGTAGCTTCCTCTAGCAATGCTTTGAAATGTTGAAGCTGGCTTATTTTTTTGTTGATTTCTTCTACTTTATCAAGGGCCAGCTTGTGCATTTCCTGGGTGGGAAGCTCCTCGTCTTTTTTGTACAGAATCAAGAGGTTTTTGATCTCTTCTAACGTAAAGCCAATGTCCTGTGCACGTTTAATGAATAGAATGTCAGTAACGGTTTGCTGAGAGAACATGCGATAGCCGGATTTATTGCGGGGAGCTGCGGCGATGAGTCCCCTTTTTTCGTAGTATCTGACTGTTTCACTATGCACATTGGCTTCACTGGCTACTTGGCTTCTCGTCAACCCATCCATATTTTCCTCCTCAATCATTATGATAAAGGCTGTAGTTACGTACAGAGTCAATCAGAAAAAAGATTGTCTGTTTGGACAACCCTTGTCTGAAGCTGAAACCTTCGTTTTTGGCTCCTCGATCTCCTCTCACAGTTGAATAAACATGTACGCCGACTTAGGTGGATTGGCATGCCAGCCTAACATGAAAAAAGAGACACCCAGTAGCACATGATCTGCCCTGAAGTGTCTCATCAAACGCTTTTTTCGTACTACCATTTTTTCTTAGGTGGACATATCGGTTTGCAAGGTGGTGGAAATGTCGGTTTTGGTGGTGGTGTCGGTGGTGGTGTTGTTGGAATAGGAACTTGTTGATCCTGCAAAACCTTCAGACCAATACGCAGGACGATTTTTTCACGGACGGTCGAGAATGTTTTGGTTGTGTCTTTGCACCGCTTATTTTCCAAACCAATGTCTAATTCGGTGAATTCCGTGAATAACAGCTCACAATACGGTCTCTCGTTGTAAACTTTTCGGTTACCGAACAAACCTACGTTAATCTTTGCCGCATGACCTGATTTATTCAAATATTCTCCGTGTGACTCGAAATCTGGTGCCAGTTGCAAAGTCGGTCCTGTAGCCGGAAAGGTCAGATCCGTACAGAAATCGAATGGTATCAGCGCCGTTGTATGTCGTACGTCACCGCATACAGCAGTTCCCGTTACTTGATCAACTGTGGTGTACTCGATATTTTTGCGAATAAAACCACTGACGAACAACTTTGCAGACAACGGGTTAAATGTAGGAACCAGCTCACATTGCTCCAGAATAACACTCTTTAATACTCGAATGATCTCAAGGGCAGGCCTCTCCAAATGAACATTAGCTTCCACACATACGACAACGGCCGTTTCCGCCAACGTTACAGGTACTTTAATCGTTTTAGGAAAAGCGGTTTCGGTCGAAGCCATTCCGAACACACGGGCGTTTTCCACCGTGCAGCTGTTTTGCGTAACTTGAGTTTGGCCACAGTTACAGCCATCGCCATGTATACCCATTTTTACTCTCTCCTTTATCACCAACCTACTCTCTTTATATTATATGGACTAGATTCAATATGGATTTGGCTGATGCCAAGCGTTATCTGCCCTTTTTTCTAGAAAAGACTGTTTACCTTCTTCGTTATGTATGGAGGCGGAACGGGAACTAGCTGCTTCCGATACCACCATACACGACCGCTAATGGTTGCCAAGCCGCTGAACTCCTTCCATCCTGATTGCGAATGGGTGAGCGGTTCTGCCGTGATGTTGATTTGCCAGTCCCCCGTCTCTACCCATCTATTCGTCAGACAAGCTGGTGCTGTAAGGAGAATGGCACTTGTTCCTACATTTTCTTTGGGCAAGGAAGGGCGTAATACTGTAGAGGTAAATGGCAAGCGAATCGTTTCATGCTCTACTTTTTGCGAATCGACAGTGACCCCCACACCCTTGATTTCCAACTCACCTGACAGCCAGACAATCTTTTTGCTATCATCGTGGCGAACGTGCTGGACATCGATCTTACTTTGGCATTCCACCTCTTTCCAATCGAGCTTCCATGGCACACGTAAGGAATGAACCCACTCTACGTCCCAAATTTCTTCCAGGATAGCAACCTGCATGAGCGATTGACCTGCGTTTTCTACGTAGACTACTTTTGCTTGAATCAGTTCTGGCTGAGATCTGTTGTTTTCTTTCGTAAGATCCCTGGCATCCTTGGAGATGGGAGGAATGTCAGGAGCGGACTGCGGTGAAATTTGTTCAGTAGCTGTCTGCTTGACCGGAGGTGGAGGCGCATGGTTTCGTTTGCGCTTAGGTTTCTTGGAACGATACACTTTCTGCTTATCGATGGCACCTTGCTGAGGCTGCATCTGTTCCTTCGGTACTACAAAAAGGAGCGGGAGTGATGCACTCGACTTTTTCAAAGAGCCTCGATGGTTAAGAATTGGCTTTCGATTCTTCGGATTTTTCTTGTCGTTCGGCATGTCCTCACTCCTCCCCATCAAAATACTCTTCCCATTATCCATACGTGATCGCCCGTCTGGTTGTATAGACACTTGCCCTTTCACTAAATAATTCGTCTTCCCCTAACAAAAAAGAACAACCCTCTCCCAAAGAAACCACGAAAGCCGTTGTCCTTTATTTTTTTAACGCTCCGACACTTATAATCTTGACCTCAGGATGTATCGATATCTTTGCTTTGGAAAATGCTTTTCTCCATTGCCGTTTTGTCCTTGATGGGTTCGGCCTTCACCAAGACCTCTGTCAGGACGATCAAATATCTAAAATGCAAGTCAAATTGGAAACGACCGTTTTTAGCCTTTAAAAAGATCGTGGAGTATGAACCAGATATCGTTAAGCTCGACCGGTACTTCGGTAAACACCTGTTGGTCAAGGTTTTTTGCTGGGGTACCCAGAACCACTTCAAGCAACACAAAAAAGACGATGAAAACTTTCTCGTCGCTCTCCCGTAATTATACGCGATATTTCGGTTACGTATAAGCGAAAGAAAAATCCCTCACAAGGAGGGATTACAGGCGAAACATTTGCTGTTCCGCGTATTGTACCAAACGCTTCGTCATCTCTCCACCGACAGAGCCATTTTGGCGTGCCGACGTATCAGCGCCCAACTCGACCCCAAATTCAGCAGCGATCTCGTACTTTAATTGGTCAAGTGCTGCACGAGCTTGTCCATACACCAAGGAATTTGAACGTGACATTGCTGTTCACCTCTGGTTGTGATTGTTTTCGTGAATGGTAGTATGTGCAGATTATGGGAGTGTAATCAAACATGCTCCGACCGTAGTCTTTGTTCTTTGGAAGCCAGGCCACTCACCATGTAAATTGGCGCGCCTTCCTCTGCATATACTTTTCTCGCCATATTCGTTTGCTCCCATTTTTCTAATAACATCGCAGCTTCATCCATGGTGATTCTGGCATTGTAAGCCAGCTCGTAAACCGCTAAAGCACCGCCCTTTTTCGTAGCTACTTGCAGTGCGATTCGCTCCCTTCTCTCTAGCTCCGGTTTTTGTGTGAAGGCAAAATAACCGTAGATCCCTCCTATGGTCGTACAAGCGAGAATGAAGATAAGGCTGTTCCAATGTACAAGGGCATAGCCGCCTATAAAGGTGAAGACAAATGCTAAACAGCAAAAGAGCAGAAATCTGGACCTTTTATCGATCCATGCAGGGATCGGATCATACTCTTCGTCATATTCGTACACTTCCGACTCATCCGTATAATTCGGAAAGAGATAGATGATTCCACCATCTTCTTGATGCGTAATTGAGCAGTAGTTGCTTTTGTGCCATTTATCGATAATGGGCTCAATCGATTGATAGCTTTCATGCGTATAGTACGGAATCTCTTTCGGATTGAGTTCCCCTGCACTGTCCATGACATACGTCAAAACATCGTGTTCCGAATGCTGTTGATCCTCTTTCCGATGCGAGGTCAGTATGTAACGTCCAATTAATATAAGAAAGATGATTGCAGTAGTAGCCGCTGAGATATACTCTCTCATGTTCAAGATAATTTGTTCTTCTGAGATGGCAATCAATGTGCCAATGACTCCTCCCAATACGGCTTGTAAGATTCTTTTTTTGCGTTTTCGCTGGCTCTGTTCCAGTTTGAGAGCTTCCTCATAGTCACTTTCATAAGGCATATGTCCGTATACATAATCATCCAACTGATAGACGGCCATCTTGCCTGGCATGGTGGACGTGCTCAAAACCTTTCGTTGTTCCATCTCTCTCAGAATTTGCTCACACTGCGATAGCGGCAACTGCGATTCGAGAGCAAACGATGCAACAGAAACGACTCCATGATTTTTATTAGCGACCGTCATTGCAACGGCTTGCTGTGTTCGTTGCATTTGCTTTTTTGCCAGCCTTCTTCCTTCCATGTAAAAGAACGCGTAACCAATGGAAATGAGGCTCATCAAAATTCCTAAGAAGATTGTGTTGTCTAAGATTTGATAGATGCCATCGATGACAAAATAGCCAGTTAGCAAAGCAAGTATGAGAAAAACGCCAATAACAAAAAGAATCACCAAGCTGCCTAAAAATTTATTCATTCGCTGCTCCTTCCTCACCTACAGTAAAGCCCGCGAAATAATAGAGAATGTCACCCTTCTCGGTTACACTCAGGTCAGCAAACCCTTTTTTTTGAAGCTTACTTAATATATCTTGCGCTTTTTGTATGGTAAGAGTAGATTGGGACGCGATATCCGCTGCTGTCACATAGCCCTGCTGATCACGCGCAACAGAAAGAATATACAGGATATTGTCGGACTCGAGGCTTTCAAGAAACTTGAGCTTCTTGAGCCATTTTGATTTTGCCCTTTTGTATTTGATTTCAAGTGGCAGTCCGAAGATGAAACCAAGTGTCATGGCATTCACCGCATAATGTAAGGCTGTCATTTCATAAGGAATGTACGCTTCGTATCTGTCCCCATAAAAAAAGAGCAGAAATGCCTCCACATAAGCTTGTAGGATCGGATGCACCCAAAGTGATAACAACCAAATGCAAATCATCATCCCAAGAACAATCATGAAATCCCTTCTTTTCACTCTATATTTCAGAAATATCGTTCGACTAAATTTTACCTGAATAAACAGAAAAAGACACCAACAAAAAACTAGTGTCTTAGGACTCACTTTTCCATGACTCGCGAATTATATTTGCTCGTCAATCTTTAGCAGATGGATGAACACCTGCCATTCAGTTCTCTGAATTGCTTTTTTTGATTTCTCCGAACCCAACTCTGGAGGGGAGGTTCTTTACATCCTCATTGTGATAAGCATTGATGATATCTGGTGTATACTCTTCCGTCAATCGCATGCCTGCAAGGATCATTTCCTTTTCTTCTTCTGTCACGCTGAAAAACTGGTCACCACAAATTTCACAAGCTATCACCCACCGCTCCTCCAGCTTCTGCAAGCGATTCATATCCCATTGCACATCTTGCTCACACGTTGGGCAGGCATTTATTTTCATCGTCTTTCCCTCCTGTACGTACAGCTTACTTTTCTTGCATTTTACTAGAATGAACAAAAAAAGACACTAACCCGTGTTAGTGTCTTCTCATATGATCGATGGGATGGGTAGTTTTCTAAGGTGACGAGAATCCCCCCATATATGTAAAGCTTATCTCCCGAACCTGCACCTGCTGCCTGCCAACCGGACTTTCCAGCACAACAGAATCGTGTGGAGCCGCTAGCAGCAGTTGCCTGCCTATTGGCGATAAGAATGAAATTCTGTTGTTATCCGGGTCAATGTCTGTGGGGTACACCACAGTAAATGACTCCTCAAATTGATCTTCTTCAAATAGCACTTTTACGCTGCTGCCTAATAAAGTAATTGCTTTAAGCGATTGAAAGAGTGCGCTGTCTTCTTTTGACAAAAGGCTTTCAAGTGTTTGCTTGTAACGCTCGACAATCTCATCGATGGCTTGCTTTTCTTTTCCATAATTGCGTACATATTGATCGTAAAAGAGTGAATACTGCTCGTCAAAAAAGACAAGCTGGTTGATCAGATGATTTCTGGTGCCATTCAAAATACTAGGGTTCATAGTAAATTTCACCCCCCAGTTGCTTTTCATAGACATGTTTGATGAACGTAATGTTCTTCATCGAAAAACCCTCCTTAAAAAAATAGCCCCCGAAGGGACTCTCATCATTGTATCAATAATTTCAAAATGATTCCATCGACTGTTTAGAAATGCTTTACAGAGGATGATCAAAACTCTCTCGCACCGGCATGAAGAATGCTTCCTCCACTTCCGTTGCAGGTAATGGGTGGCTAAAGTAATACCCTTGGATTTCCTTGCAGGCATTCTCCGTAAGAAAGTCTAACTGTCCCTGGGTCTCGATCCCTTCTGCAATGACATTCATGTTTAGATGCTTCGCCATGGAAATGATCGTTGCGACGATCGCCTGATCACTGGGATTCTTCGTGATATCCGTAATGAACGAACGATCAATTTTTAGCTTGTGAATGGGCAGCAGCTTGAGGTAGCTGAGCGAGCTGTAACCCGTTCCGAAATCGTCCAGGCTAATTTTTACGCCATATTCATTCAATTCCTTTAAAATTTCTGTGGAAAGATCTGCGTCCATCATCATACTT
This sequence comes from Brevibacillus sp. MS2.2, assembly GCF_013284345.1. Taxonomy (NCBI): domain Bacteria; kingdom Bacillati; phylum Bacillota; class Bacilli; order Caryophanales; family Paenibacillaceae; genus Brevibacillus; species Brevibacillus sp. MS2.2. The sequence continues at coordinate 71,978 of NZ_JABSUZ010000023.1, read as the reverse complement.
TCCGTTATTTCCAATTCCAAATACTGCGGTTCGAGTCCGCTCTCTACCAGGATTTGTCGGATGTAGCCTACGAGATTGGGTTGGTGGAACTGACGTGAGGACAGATTGACTGAAACGGGAATCAAGGGTCCACCCGCATCATGCCATTTCTTCATTTGTTTGCAGGCTTCCTTTAATGTCCACGTGCCAATCTCAAAGATCAAGCCCGTTTCCTCCGCAATCGGGATGAACACACCAGGTGACAGGATTCCTTTTATCGGATGATTCCACCGAACGAGTGCTTCCACGCCAATGAGCTGATTGTTCCCTGTTTGAATCTGTGGCTGGTAGTACAAAACCAGCTCGTCATTCTTTACCGCTTTTCTCAAATCCCTCTCCAGTTCAATACGAATCAACACTTGTTCATCGAGCTCATTGGTAAAAAACTGAAATCCGTTTTTCCCGTTTTTCTTCACTTCGTACATGGCAGCATCAGCATTTTTGAGCAATTGCTCCTCACTGCATCCGTGATCGGGATACACCGCTACGCCAATACTCGCCGAGACGTAATAATCTTTTCCTTGCAAGAGATAGGGGATCTCGATTTCTTTGACCACTTGATCAGCCAATGTCGAAAACTCGTGATCGCCCTCAACATTCTGGCAGATCAGTGTGAACTCATCACCACCCATACGGGCAATCGTCACATCGAATCCTTCCGCGCTTTTTTTGATCCGATCGCTCACTTCTTGCAAAAAACGATCTCCATACGTATGGCCCAGAGAGTCATTGATCATTTTAAAACGATCGATGTCCAGTACCAGCACCGCAAAACGCGTACCCTGTTCGCTATTGTTAATTATCGCCTCCTGCAAGGCTTGATGGAGCTTCCTTCTGTTTGGCAAGCCGGTTAATTCATCGTGAAACGCCTGATATTCCATCATCGACTTGGCGCGTTGCTCCAGCATACGTGTCTGGTCTTCATAAGCCTCCAGAACCAATTGCTGCTCAAAGCTGAGCAACTTCGTAATGGCTTGTGCCAGTTTTTTCGAGTCAGGATAAACTTCTTTCCGATCATCTATAATTCGCATGAGTGTGCCTAACAGGTTTTGAAAAGAACCCATGTACCACTTGGGAGGAAGCCCGATTTTTTGATGAACCATCGCAATTTTCAAGCGTTTTTCAATGAAGGCAGGATCGATCCGGCCGTCAAACATCTCGATTAAATGGTTCTTTAAGGTTTGATGTAATCGTTCAACGGTTGTATGCTCCAATACAATTTGTTTCAAAGAGTCTACATGGAGAATCGATTCATAAAAAGAAGAAGTAATCTGCTCAATTTCAGTCGCAATGACAGGGCGAAACGCTGCGATCAACTGCAAATCCTCTTCCGTCAAGTTAATCATGTTCATTTGTGCGATAACTTCGGTGTTTCCTTCTATTACAATCCGTGCAGAATCGTCTGCCAGCGAAATCGACGGTTGGCAGCATGCAGCGCTGTTTTCCTTGGACGAATTTGATGACTTCTGCATTTACATAGATTCTCCTTTTCCCTAGAACCAACGTACGTATAGGCTCATGCTTATTCACAAATATTCATTCGACATAATTCTACATTTTCCTCCATGTTTATCCATGACAACGTTGAATACTACCTCTCAGGCAAAAGGAAAGAGGTTACTGTTTTTTCGATTACTTTAGTACGTTTCTTGCTGTTTCAGTCCAGATATCCCTCTGATCAAGCTCAATCCCCGTCAGCATGTAATTACTGATATTATCAACAACGAGTGCTAGAATATGAGCTTTTGCTACGAAACGATCAGATGTGAGGACACCTAATTCGTGCTCCGCGAGTAATTGAACGGCTGCAACTACAATATGTTGATGTGTTTTCTTATCTTTTGACTTGAATGACGTCTCCTTTGGCAAATCGATCCCATACGTTTTAGCCTACTGATTGTTAAGTCAAATGGTAACGGATACCAAAAAGAGCTTCACCATGGATTCGGCAAAGCTCCGCTGTTTATTTCGTCTAGATGGTTCACTCGGGTCATCAGTAAGGCTTAGAGGGACGAGACTTTTGTTCGGCGTCCTTGACAGCCGCTCCGGGATTCGTTGCGCCCATCGGTCCGCCCATCTCTTTGCTGTTTCCGCCATTGCCCTGAGCGATTCCAGATTTCAAACGCTGGCCGTACTCTTCGTCACATTGCGAGAAGTAGTCAAGCATTTTCTCTTGAATGCGACGATCACAGGAGAGGAGTGCATCCGTCAGATTGGCAATGAGGTCTTCTCTTTCCCAGTCTTCCAAGAGGCGATAACGTTCTCCCGCCTGTTTGAAATCGTTGGTACGATCAATCTTTTGACGAACGACCTTTCCTTCCACTTCCGGCTGATGATCGGGAGCGGCTTGCTTGGCTTCCTGCAATCCGCCAATAGTCGATGGCTCATAATTAATATGCCGCTGCGTCCGATCTACATGATACAGCATTTGACCGCCTTCCTGGTTGGTAGCGACATGCTTTCTGGGAGCGTTAACCGGAAGCTGCAAATAGTTGGCGCCAACCCGATAACGCTGCGTGTCGGAGTAAGAGAAGGTCCTTCCTTGCAGTAGCTTGTCATCGGAAAAATCAAGTCCATCTACCAAAACACCTGTCCCAAATGCTGCTTGCTCGACCTCTGCAAAATAGTTATCCGGGTTTTTGTTCAGTACCATTTTGCCTACAGGAAGAAACGGGAATTGATCTTCGGGCCATATTTTCGTTGGATCAAGCGGATCAAAATCGAGCTCTGGGTGATCGTCATCACTCATGATCTGGACGCACATTTCCCATTCCGGATATTCCCCTCGCTCAATCGCTTCATACAAGTCCTGCGTGGCATGATTGAAGTTTTTCCCTTGGATCTCTTCCGCCTGTTTTTGTGTCAAATTTTTAATCCCTTGCGTTAATGGTTGCCAATGGTATTTGACCAGGACCGCTTTTCCTTCGTGGTTTACCCACTTGTACGTGTTTACGCCAGAGCCTTGCATTTGCCGATAGTTCGCTGGTATTCCCCACGGGGAGAACAAAAACGTGATCATATGCATGGCCTCAGGCGTGTTCGAGATAAAGTCAAAGATCCGTTCCACGTCTTGCATGTTTGTGACAGGATCAGGCTTGAACGCATGGACAAGATCAGGAAACTTCATCGCATCCCGAATGAAAAAAACTTTGAGGTTATTGCCAACCAGATCCCAGTTCCCGTCCTCTGTATAAAACTTCACCGCGAACCCACGTGGATCGCGCAATGTCTCGGGTGAATGTGTGCCATGAATAACCGTAGAAAACCGTACAAACACAGGCGTTTTTTTCCCCCGCTCCGAAAACAGCTTCGCCCTCGTGTACGTAGAAATCGGCTCATCTCCTACGGTTCCATACGCTTCAAAATAGCCATGTGCTCCGGCACCTCGGCTATGCACGACACGTTCAGGTGTTTTCTCCCGATCAAAATGTGTGATTTTTTCCAGAAAGTCGTAATTCTCCAGAACGGTTGGCCCGCGATTTCCAACGGTCCGCAAGTTCTGGTTGTCTGTAATCGGATGGCCTTGGCGATTCGTCAGGATATTTTCTTCTGACTGGTTGATGGACTTGCTGTTGTCATCCATATGAATCCTCCCTGTCCAGTTTTTCTCATGTGTGGTTCATAACCATGGTTACCGAATGAGGGATTCTTTATGCGCAAAGACTAAATCGCTTCGTAAGCAAAATCATCGTTAAGCACTGGAACCGTGCCACTCTGATTCCATTGTGCTGCAAGTGCGACATCTTCCGGGTACCCCATGCTGATTAGTTCTTGGCCGGAAGCACAGTTCTGCAAGTAAGCGGAAAGATGAGCTTGAGCCGATCGGAAGGCTGCCACCGCCATTTCTGCCTCTGGCGACAAGCGATACCCCTCCAATTCGTGAAGCAACGCACCTGCCGCAATCATATCCTCAATAGCGGGTCGCAATGCTCCATTTTCCCACCGTTCACCGCAAGCGATGACCGTCACAGATCCTTTCTGCTGCTGTATGTATTTGGCGACGGATGACGCATTTCGCAAGCACGCTGCGATTACCTTTGCCCCTGTTTTCTTTGCCAACACGGTACAGGTCGATCCGTTTGGCGAGGGTAATACGATTCTACTTCCCATTGGAACCGTTTTCAGACAGGCGGGTGAAAGGGAGATTGGTTCTCCACGTTTTCCAGCGAGTAGCGCCGCTTTTTGTTTCGCGAATGTTAGGGCTGACTCATCCTTTACCTGATAAGGATAGACAATACCTCCACGTCCCGTTACGATATCGACACACGTGCTGAAGGAAAGCACATCGATAATAACGATCATATCCGATGCAGCTCCGACATGTTCCACCCCTTCATATCCCCAATCAAATCGTGCCGTGTAATCTAGTTGTTTGCATACAGGTACTTCTCCCAAAATCTCCACCATCCTCTATCCAAAATAGTTACTCGTACCCTTACGTTCGCCGTTACAAAATAAGACAAGAAACAATATCGTATTATTGTCCCACTAGATTACACAAGAATGGAGTGAACATGGATGTCTGAAATCGAACACGACGACGATCAAGGTAATACAGAAAGAAGAAGTCACAGTCGCCCAAGAAGAAATACTGTGAGAACAACTGGTATTTTGCAAAACAACCTCGCCCGTGCTCTCACCGCTCACCTCGACCTGGTAAATCTGAACACAGAAGAGGTTGAAGTACGTGTGCAAGTATTGAACTGGGGTAACGCAGTTACGCAAACGAATCCAGTTAGCACCTTGCTTGACATCACGCAATTTATCCCTGCGAATACTCGCACTGCTTTTAATGCGCTGGTCCCCGCTTCTTTCCACTATGAAGTGCGCCTTACCGTAGCAGAAAACAATGAAAATGTCCTTCTCACCACTTATGGCCGTACTTCTATCGGCGGCGGTCAAGTTGTTGGTCTTTCAGTTCTTGACAGTCAATTCCAAACTGTCGAAATCGAAACTTGTATCTAATGATCTTGTAGGAAGAAAATGAGGAATTATGGTGGGAGGCCATAGTTCCTTTTTTAATCCATTCGCATGCAAGAAAAGGCGCTGGGGACGATTCCAACGCCTTTTTGGCTTCTACGACCAACGACCACGACAAAAAAAACTGCCCTCGAAAGGACAGCTTCTTTTAAAAGGAGACTTACAGTTTTACTACGTTCTCAGCTTGTGGGCCACGGTTGCCTTGAACGATGTTGAATTGAACTTTTTGACCTTCGTCCAAAGTTTTGAAACCGTCACCTTGGATTGCGCTGAAGTGTACGAATACATCGTCTCCGCCTTCTACTTGAATGAAACCGAAACCTTTTTCTGCGTTAAACCATTTTACTGTTCCGTTCGTTTGCATCTAAAAAAACCTCCAAAAATTCAATTTGAATATGCTAGTCATATTTACCGAAGCAAATAAAGCTCACATATCATGAAGAAATACCAAATCATGTGCTATGGTACGCCTTCATGATATGTGAATTTTACCTACTCAGCCAATATACGAATGTCATAGGACGGAACTGCAAAATTAAAAACTAAACCTTTTGAAAACCTAAAACAATGAAAGCCCTTCCTCTCTTCCATCCTTGCGGCTCCGATGACCGCGCCAGTGTGAATCGGGGATTCAAAAATGTTATCCATCAGCATACAAATACACCTCGATGAATGATTAGGTATCAATTTTTCAAGTAGCAACCTCATTCTACCATGGTTGTCCAATAAAAGCAACCGTTCACCCTTATACTGGGAAGGCGGTACTCTGTTACAATAGCATTGGGAGGGATTTATTTGCAAAATCATACTTTGACAACCATTCAATTATCTGAATTGCTTCAAAAGAAAGTGCCCGTCCTTTTATTGGATGTACGCGATGCCGAAAAATTTATTTCCGGCAGCCTCGTTCATGAAAACGCATCGACACGTAACGTCCCGTATCTTTTAATGAAAGAACAGGACAAACCGTTCGATGAAGAAACCGAGAAACTTGCGAAAAATGTACAGATTGTTACCCTATGTACAACAGGTAACAAAGCTCAAAAAGCGGCCGCTCTTCTTCGTGAGCATGGTTTTCAAGCAAATGCATTGGAAGGCGGCTTAACCGCATGGAAGGAACAATCAAACGAAGCGAAATGAGCCTAATTTATCAACGATTCTAGCTATTTGCCATATATTACTCCTTTATTTCGATTGGGATTGTCTGATATTGTTGTTCATGCCAAACGAAATAAGCCGAGACTTCCTCTTGAAAAGGAAGTGCGGGGGACTTTTTTGTGGATGAGATACTCCACATTGGGGTGAATCGCCGAACTGGCGTAGGGTTGTTTCCTCAATCCGAATCCGACAACTAACCTCGTAGGCCAAAAAAAGGAGAGATTTGTTTTATGAAACGTTTTGGTTCTGTTACAATCGCGATGACTCTTGGTCTGGGCTTGGCTTTGACAGGGTTTGCTTCTTCTGCTTCCGCAGCATCTAACTGCCCATTGAAGAACGGACAATTCCAATTCAATGCGGGTCAAAATATGGGACAATTCCAACAAGCACCAAATGCACAACAGTTCTTTAACTTTTTCCAAAAGCAAGGCTTTGTTCCTGGCCAACCACAAGCAGTACAGCCAATGCAACCTGTTAAGCAAGGACAAGCTACCCCTGTACAACCATGCCCAATTCAACCAGGATCTTTTCAACCAGCACCCGTACAACAAGCTCCAGTTCAACCAGCACCAGCACAACCTAGCAAGAATGTCACTCAGCCTTCCGCTCCAGTAAATCAGGCTGAAGATGCAAAAACGGGTGATTTTGCGAAACAAGTCCTGGATTTGGTGAACCAAGAGCGTGCAAAAGCAGGTCTCAAGCCTGTTGAAATGGACGCAGCACTGTCCAAAGTAGCGTTGGCAAAAGCACAAGATATGTCTGCTAACAACTATTTTGACCACAACAGCCCAACGTACGGTTCCCCATTTGACATGATGAAGCAGTATGGCATTCAGTACTCGACTGCAGGTGAGAATATCGCCATGGGTCAACAGAGTCCACAAGAAGTTATGCAACAATGGATGAACAGTGAAGGCCACCGCCAAAACATTATGAACCCTGCGTTCACAAAAATCGGTGTAGGCTTCATAAATGGTTACTGGGTACAAGAATTTATCGGATAGAACGCTTTGCACGAAACGAAAAGCCGGTGTCTCTTAAACGAGACCCGGCTTTTTCGTGTAGGCATTATTCCTGCTGTGCTTCGGATGCCTGCTTTTTGGGGGTACAACAGCAGCTATCCTGCTCATTTACCAAAGCGACGTCCTTTTGATACATTTTTTGCTTGGTTGGGTAAGCAGATACTTGCTGCAGCTCGGCATTGACATCAGACGATTGGTTCATCCGTATAGCCCCCTTGCCGTTTTTTGTGGTGCATCCCTAGTATGCTCGCGGTTGTAAACGGCTCATTCCTAAGGAACATTGGAAGCACATGCAAATGAGCCTATCTGCTAATAATATGTTCAAGGTCTTTTAAGGCAGCCGCTGCTGCCGCTACAGGATCTGATTTTCCTCCAACGACTAATAAATCCCCCATGACATCTGTTTCAACCCGTATCGCTTTGGTCGTACCTGATACAGAAGCAAATGGATGAGTATAATCCACTGCACACAGCTCCACTGCTACAGAATGCGTGCCATTCGCTTCCTTTTGGATGCTTCCGATCAGCTTGGGAATCTTCGTATGCTTTTTCCACGTCTCCATTTGTAACGAGGTTATTTCGCGAATACTTGCGCGTGTGATATCGGTCAGATTTACTTGCATGCCAAAAGCAGCGTTTGCCAAGATCGTGAGCTTCGAAGCAGTATCCCAACCATCGATATCGTACGAAGGGTCCGGTTCGGCAATCCCCATCTTCTGAGCGAGCTCGACTGCTTCCGCACAACTGAGCCCCTCTTCCATCATTTTTGTAAGCACGAAGTTCGTCGTTCCCGTAAAAATGCCTTCGACTCGTTTTATTTCACAACCTGCCAAGTTATACTGCAATAGATCGATTGTCGGTAGAGCTGCTGCTGTTGCTCCACTCACTTTCAACGCGACGCCATGTTTTTTGGCTAGAGCGGCTAATCCAGCATAATCGACAACGAGCGCACCTTTTGAAATCGCGATTGCATGTATAGCATTTTCTAATGCATGACGAATATAAGTAAGACCGGGTCCTCCCTCTTTTTCAGATGGACCTGCCTCGATGAGCACGTCTGCTTGAGCTGACTTGATAAATTCCAGTGCGTTCCAAGATGGGTTCCTTGTTTGTTTTGTATGAGCATAGTCTTCCCTTTTTTCTGAATCGATTCCGTTCTCATCGTAGAGACCGGAAGCTGAACGAACGACTCCCACGAGTCTGACATCCGCTTGATAAAGCTCGCGGTATCGCTCCCGTCGCTGCTCGAGCAATCTGGCTACCTGACGTCCTACTGTTCCAAAGCCTGTTAACATAATATTCCAACGTTTCATGAGTCAATCTCCTTGTTGTCTATTCCGATTATTTCCGCCATTTTTTCTGCTTTTCGCCTGTAGCCGGTGCAAATCCCTGCCATTCAGTTTCTTTCCTGTTTTTGCTGAGTAGAGCTCTTCCGTATGATCAATAAACAAAATTCCTTCTAAATGGTCCATCTCGTGCTGAATACACCGAGCAAGGAAATCTTCCGCTTCGATTGTCCTTTTTTCTCCTTGGCGGTTCAACGTCTGAACTTTGACATAATTGGCCCGATGAACGATCCCAAAAACACCCGGTATCGAAAGACAAGCTTCTTGCCCTATCTGCTTACCTGATTTTTCCATTAACACCGGATTAATCAGTTCAATCAAACCACTACCGCAATCCATCACAACTAATCGCTTCGGAATGCCAATCTGGATCGCGGATAAACCTGCTCGACCCTTCGCAGCGTAAATCGTTTGGGCCATATCATCCAAAATCTTTTCATCCTGTGGAGTAATGGATGGTACTCTTTTTGAAGTTTCACGCAAGATAGGGTCTCCCAGGCGAACGATCCTGCGTTCAGCCATTTCCTTCTCCCTCCCGCATTACTCAGTTTTCGATTTCAAGGTAGCAAATCATGTCCTCACTGTCAAAAGGAACCTTGCAAAATCTGAAATATCCCGCTGGCCAAGGGTGACAAATGCATGTAGATACGCTATCTTTATTGGTAAAGATAGATGTTTGTATATGAAAAGGGAGGCTACCATGCATTCATTAGCATCAACGCTGAACGAAACCATCCAACGCGAAAACCCACACGTATATGAAATGCTGTCCAATATCGCCAAGCTGATTTATTTCCCGAAAGAGGGGATTCTCAGCCAGTCGGCAGAAGCGAAAGCAAAAGCGAAAAAGTACAACGCAACCATCGGGATTGCACTGGAAAACGGTCAACCGATGCACCTTAAGGTCATCCAGGATAATCTGTCTGCTTACCAGCCAAAAGACATTTACGAATATGCTCCCCCAGCAGGAAAACCTGAGCTGCGTGCAGCATGGCGTAAAAAAATGATCGAGGAACAGCCTTCACTGGCTAACCGTACGTTTAGTAACCCAATCGTTACAAACGCATTGACGCATGGACTGAGTATCGTATCTGACTTGTTCGCTGACAGCGGCGACAGTGTCATCATCCCAGACAAAAACTGGGAAAACTACGAGCTTACCTTTTCGATCCGCCGTGGTGCGGAAATGGTCTACTATCCATTGTATAACGACGAGATGAAATTTAATGCTGCTGCTTTGCGTGATGCCATTCTCGCTCAAAAAGACAAAGGCAAAGCCATCGTCGTACTCAACTTCCCTAATAACCCAACTGGCTATACACCAGGTCCAGAGGAAGGAAAGCAAATCGTTGCTGCACTTAAAGAAGGTGCTGAGGCTGGGATCAACATTGTCGCAGTGACAGATGACGCGTACTTCGGCTTGTTCTTCGAGGATTCGATGCACGAATCTCTCTTCGCTAGTCTATGCGACGTTCACCCACGTATTCTGCCTGTAAAGGTAGATGGAGCTACCAAAGAGGATTACGTATGGGGCTTCCGTGTTGGCTTCATTACGTATGCTTCCTCATCCACCGACTTGCTCAGCGCTTTGGAACAGAAGACTATGGGAATCATCCGCGCGACTCTTTCCAGCGGATCGCATCCTTCCCAAACATTCGTCCTGCAAGCAATCACTGCACCGGAGTACAAAGCACAGAAGCAGGAGAAATTCGATATCATGAAAGGCCGCGCCAACCGCACCAAGGAAGTGCTCGACAGCGGTAAATACGATGACGTGTGGACTTACTATCCATTCAACTCTGGCTACTTCATGTGCCTCAAGCTAAAGACTGTCGAAGCGGAAACATTGCGCCAGCACTTGCTGGAACAGTATGGCGTCGGTACGATCGCTCTCGGTCAAACCGACTTGCGCATTGCCTTCTCTTGCATTGAAGAAGAAAACATTGCGGACTTGTTCGAATTAGTCTACAGCGGTGTAAAAGATTTGGAAAATGCATTGACCAAATAAATGTAACTAGCTCTTTTGAAAAAAGCGTCTTGACCTCGTGTCAGGGCGCTTTTCGTTTTCTTTCAAAAAAAGCCCCGGAAACCCGCGAAGTTTACATGCGAGGTTTTCCGAGACCTTTCCATCATGCTTTTTCTACTAGCTTTCAATCGACGAACGCATACGCCGCGGCTGGTGTGTACCGATAAAAATGGAGGCGAGCACCAGGATCATCCCCACCCCATGCATCCAAGTAAATGCTTCGTTCAAGAAAAAGACAGCGACGAGAGCAGCGCTTATCGGCATCATTCCGGTGAACAAGCCCGCTTTGGAAGCCTCCACCTTCTCCACCCCTTTGTACCAGAGAAAAAAGGATAAGATGCTTGCCGTAAACGCATAGTACACAAGAAGCCACCACACATTTGCAGGTACAGCACTCCAATCAAACCGCAAGCTTTCCCAGATCGCAAACGGAAGAAACAAGACAAAGCTGATGACATTTATCACGGCCGTCATTTGGAAAGGAGTTATTTTCCCAGAAAGTCTTTTGGCGAAAATCGTGAAGAGCGCCTCGCTAACGACCGCCAAAAATACGAGCAAATTGCCCAGCATGCTTATCCAGTTTTGTTCCCCGCCGCCTCCAGTGAACGTAATGAAGCCGATCCCGCCCACTGAAAGACCGATCGCCACTAAGCTATTGGCGTGTAATTTTTCCTTGAGAAGCCAGAACGAAAACAAAGCGATGCAAGCAGGTACCGTACTCGTAATGATACCCGCTGCAGTAGCGGTCGTCCACTGAACACCATACAGCATGCAAATACTAAACAGAAACACGCCGAAAAACGACTGCCAGAATAAGACCTTGCCTTCCTCACGGCTCCAAGATGTTTTCCATTCCCCACGCATAGCCAGCAGCGGCAATAGGATGACGATCGCGAGCAAAAAGCGCAGCTCCGAAAACAAAAACACAGGAACATGAGAAACAATAACTTTACCGATGGAGATATTGCCCCCGACCAAGGCCATAGCCAAGGCTAACTGAATGTAAGCTAACAGCATGTCGACTCGCTTCTCCCTTCAACCTCCTACAATTCTCTGCATCTGGCCAAACTGCTTGCGATTAACCTGCGTTTTGCCATTCTTTTTGAGATGACGGGATCTTTTTTGTCTTTTTCTCTGCTGCCCCCACCAGCCAGGAACCAAACGGCAGTTTTCCCAGCCCAAATGATATAGCAAAAGAAAGAATGGAGCACAAGACGAAGGCTACCATACTTCCCCACACACCCGTGTGAAAAAGCTGAAGCTCACGTAAAGTCTTCATCAAGTACGTCAAGATCAGTGCATGAATCAAATACGCTCCGTACGAATATTTCCCAAGGAGTCCCAGCCAATGTGTCCATTTGGACTGCTTTTTGCTCATCCATAGGCAGAGAGCGTACACAGCCAGTAAGCAAGCCATCGTATAGAGGAACATCGAAGGTTTCAAGGATGTCGCGACGTTTAAATTGATCTGGCCTTGCCCTGAATCACGCAAAAGTTCATAGCCAATGACGGCGTACAGCACACCAACCGAAACGATGATCCATTGCCAGTATCTTTTCAGCATGGCACGGAATGCAGGCAACGTGCAGGCGACCAAGCCACCGAACAAAAAGTAATAGAAATAATAGAACGCATTTCGATCGCGGTATTTGATGAAATACGTATCAAGCCAATTCATATCGAATCGGAAACCATGCGCCGGGATGTATCGCGCTGAAAACCACATGAGGCCCGCATAAACCAATCCGCTGACTCCAAGAACGACAATGAGACGGAAGCGATTGGTCACGAATCTGCGGAAAAGTTCAAATACGCTTTGCCAAAACGGATACAAAAGATAGAACTGAAAAATCATCACGACGAACCACAGATGATAAGAGGATGTCCCTGTCAGGAAATTTTTGCTTACATTCCAAACGAACGCTGCTCCCTCACCCAAGGGCTTTTCCATCAAATAAAGGTAAACCACCGACCATATTCCATACGGAACCAAAATCTCCGTTATCCGTTTACGCGTGAAGGAAATATAGTTTACTTTTTCGGAGTAGTTGTAAAACAAAACAAGACCCGTAATGAAAATGAATGCTGGTACCGCGAATTTTAACAAATGAAACAACATTCCGTAGATGATCGACACCTGCCCTGTCAATCCCGGCTCACGGATATACACACCAATCACATGCTGATAAACCACAGCCAAGAATGCAAAGGCCCGGATCAGATCCAACTCGCCAATTCGTTCTTTTCGAGCCATAACCAAATACCAGATCCTTCCTGTTTTTACGAAAAAAAGTGCTATCTTTCATCTTACCGACCAAAAGTCAGTCTGGCAAGTCTCAAATCGAAAAAGACTGATACCCTTTTGTACTGGTATCAGTCACTATTATCCACCTTGATCCGAAGATAGATCCGCTAGACTTCGAATCGGCCAAATAAGACTTTGTACCCCACGTGAATACAGTGCTAGATGCGGAGAATCTGTTAGTGGGATCGACAGGTTTTCGGTCATCGAGTTTTCACGAATATGAAAGACTGTCTCCTGTAGCTGCCACGGCTCGTGCACCACATCCGCATACATCATTTGCTTTGATCTGTTACACCTGCAAAAGAGCGTGTATCGCTCCGTCAGCCAATGCATTAGCGTTCCCTCATTGGGGAGAAATCTGTCAGCGAGAGGCTGGTAGCTGCCTTCGAACATGGGAGACTGAGGCAGACTGGATAGACGTCGAGAGGTAAAATCGATCCGATCTCCTTGGTGATGAAAAGTCATTTGAGCCCGATAATACGGCAGTCGGTACCAAAATTTCGCAATCTTGATTACCAGCGGATTCGACGTGTCCAGCGAAAGAAAAAACACGCCTGTCTTCCCTTTCGCCTTCACATACGTCCGGACATTGATTTCAGGGAAAGTCGTCGTGAATGGTACGGACGGCATCCGACGCAAACGCACGCCACTCAGCAAAAACGGGATCATACTGATCCATGCCTTGCCATCGTAAGTATCGAGCTCAAGTCCTTCTGGAATGAGCCCTTTGATAGACGCTGGGGAAACCGCCCAATGTAAAAAAAGTAGATGCTCCCATGTCTGCGTCATGGTCCATCCGTTATACTGTGCAGGTGACTTGATTTGGATGATCCTCTGTTCGATACGATTCCCTCCCATTCGTACGTCGATCATGCTGATTAACTGGAAGAGGATGAATGATAGGCAAGGGGAACCTTCGTCACTTTGCTCGTCATCTCATCGAGTGAGACGAGATCCGCAGCCGTAACTTCACGAATAGATGTTTTCCCCAGCGCGAGGATGGCAATTTCCATCTCATCCACAAACGAAAGAAAAAAGTTAGCCAAGTATTTCGTGGCTGAATCGGGGTCGAATTTGTTTTTCAAGCTCCCCGGATAGGTGATCAGCTCTGTCGGCGGTTCCCACGGTATTGCTTTTGTCACCTGATCATGGGTCATCGCCCACAAAACAGCTGTCCCCATAAATATGCCGTCTGCTCCCAAAGCAATTGCTTTCAGGCACTCACCCGGGGTGTTATATCCGCCCCCAGACAATAAGGTAATTCGTTCCTTCACACCTTTTTTCTTCAAATAGCGCACAGCGCGGGTCAATGCATAAATCGTCGGCAAGCCGAAATCATCCTCCAGGATGGGAGGTCCTCCTTTTGTCCCCGCCTGTCCACCATCGATACTGATAAAATCTACACCGGCTTGGATCGCAATCTCCAGGTCTTTTTCAAGTATGGCACTGGCACAGATTTTGACTCCAATCGGAACACCGTCTGTTATTGCGCGCAACTTGTCTATGAGCTTCTTAAGATCTTCCGGATTCGATACTTCCGGCTGCCGCGAAGGAATGATGATCATTTCTTCATTCTGCACGCCCATGATTTCAGCAGCTCTTCCCTGGATATATTCAGCGGGGATAAAGCTCGCGGCAGCTGCAGTCGCCCCTTGCCCAAAATGGATTTCGATGGCGTCCGCCTGTCGCAAAATTTCCGGTTCCTTTCCCCACTTTCCCGAGTTGTATTGGAGAATCAGATGTTTGGCGAATTTCCTCTCTTCCGGTAATAATGGGCCTTCACCGGTATTCGTCAAAGTCCCCACTGCAGCCGTTCCTTTTGCAATCGCGATTTTTACATCGGCACTTACACCGATACCGTATCCCATTGCCCCTACCATGAGCGGAATGTCCAAGGTTAAAGGCTTTTTTGCCATGGGTCCAATCGTGATTTGCATATCCACTTCGGTATCCTCACTCGAAGGCAGCTTGGCCAGTTGTGCAGGAGAAAATATCAAGCTATCGAAGTTCAAGAACTTACGCGGACTTCCGAAAGGACGCTCGATGGCTTGTCCAGAAGCTGCTCGCAAGCTGTTCTCCAGAACGTAGCGTGGACTGACTTTGGTCATTGCGGAGACCATCTCAAAAATATTTTCCGGATAGCGGTCTGACATGAGGCGCTTCATGAACTTGGCGAGCAGCCACTGGGCAAAAGGTCGAAAAAGACAGATCAAAAGCAGTCCCACCACGATGAGTGCAGCAATCGATCCTACAAAGGAGCCGATCAAAAACGAAATCCAATTGCCAGCCATCCTCTTTCTCCTTCCTACTGTAAGAGCGCTGCTGCTTGTTAATAGGTATATGAGATAGGAAAATTTTGCCCCAATCATGCCACTTTTATCCTACGCTGTTCCTGACCGTTGAAGGTAGAAAAAACGCCCAGATTAACTGGACGTTTTCGAGCAAAGCCTTTTCCACAAATAAAAATAACAGGACGTCATCACAAGCACGACAGCAATTGTCATGAGAGTGTCAAATCGCATGAGCTCCTCCTTTTCGTTTCATTGGTACAAATTTGCCGTATGTCAAACAGCGCCAAAGCCATTCGGCAGGACCAAACTGATAATTGGCGAGCCACCAGCGACTAACGAAGATTTGCGCAGTGAAGATCACCAAGCTAAACACCAATCCGAGACCCAGCCCAGACGTTCCGTACAAATGTCCAACACGCACAAGCAATACAGCGATGATGGTTTGGCTCAAATAGTTGCTTAACGCCATTCTGCCGACCGGTTCCAAATGTTTCAACATACGCTTGCCGCTCTCTTTCCGATAAAGAAGCAGCAGTGACGTGATGTAAAAAGCGCACAGACTAAGACCGCTCCAGGTAACAAATGTCTGAACGGCGATCGAGATCGAGGCAGGAAATTTTACGATGCCAAATTGAACAAGCGGAATCATCGGTACAAGCACAACACTTAAGCCCAATGCCAGCCACCATACGCGGCGAATGGCTGGAATAAATTCTTCCGTCCTCTCCAATACTCCCCGCTTGGCTGCCAGAAATCCGAATAAAAAGAGCGGCAGTACAGATAGGATAACAATGAACTCAAGGGAGAAAACGACTGGAATTTCGTAAGCAACCCGGAATAGCAACCACTCGATCATCGACCCATTGGTATAAGCATCGATAGCTTTTTGTATGAGCGGTGATTGATCTGGCACAGGAACGAGGTCCTCAGGGACGGTCAGCATCAGAGCAGATAGGGCCTGCATACCAATCAAGAGCGTCCACGCCCATCTTTTGATCGTCTTTTCTTGCCTGTGGTAAAACAGCAACAGAAGAAATCCGGCTAGGGCGTACGTATGAAGAATGTCGCCATACCAGAGGAAAACAAGGTGTGCCATCCCCACAATCAGCAGCACCAATAATCTGCGCGTAAACAGGCTTTGATATGGCAACTGTTTGCTCTCCGCACGATGCATAAACAGAAAAAAGCCTACCCCAAACAAAAACGAGAAGATCGTGTAAAACTTCGTCTGTATAAACATGTTAAACAAAAGCCGTATCCAACC
This sequence comes from Brevibacillus sp. MS2.2, assembly GCF_013284345.1. Taxonomy (NCBI): domain Bacteria; kingdom Bacillati; phylum Bacillota; class Bacilli; order Caryophanales; family Paenibacillaceae; genus Brevibacillus; species Brevibacillus sp. MS2.2. The sequence goes on along the minus strand of NZ_JABSUZ010000023.1, from coordinate 55,547 downwards.
ATCGATTTCCGAATGGGTATTGACCAGTCCTGCATCTGGTAAGAACATAATGGGGTACAAAAATGACGGCATATTCACTAGTACGATCCCCAAGAGAGCAAAGCCTCTAATCCCATCTAGCTGCCGAATTCGCTCACCTTCCGCAACAGGTGCTACTTTCACGTAATGAACCTCCTCAACTACGCTCTAGGCTTTAACACTTTTAATACGAATGAACCTCGAAAAAAGTAACAACATGCTTTTTTCCATAACAAGAGAGCTTCGCGAAAACGAAGCCCTCCCTTACGTGTTGCCTTATTTTGATGAGGAAGTTGTTGTTCCTGTTCCTGTGCGGTTTGTCCTTTTCCGAAAATCGAGCAAAACACCGACAAAACCAGCAAATATTGCTGGCATGATCCAACCAGCGCCTTCCTTATAAAAAGGAAGAACACCCAAGATATCACTCCAGCTCTGATTAAAAAACGTAAGATTCATCAAATCCACGACACCAAAAACCGTCACAACTGCGACAGTCGTCATATACACAGACGAATGCCCAGGTATCCAGCGCTCTAGTAAAGCCAGCAAAATGAGTACGATAGCAATCGGGTAAATTGCGCCCAAAATCGGGACAGATACACTTAAAATCTCCGATAGTCCCAAGTTTGCGACTCCCATGCTCAGGACACAGAGAATAATCGCCCATCCTCTGTAGGACAAACCTTTGAATCGTCCATGAAAGTATTGACTGCAAGAAGTTACGAGTCCAATCGATACACAAAGGCAAGCGACGGTAAAGATGACACCAAGAATCAGCGTACCGCTTGTCCCAAAAAGCTGTCTCATGATAGCTGTCAAGAGTAATGCGCCATTCTCCGGCCTTCCTAAAGAGGCACCGGATGAACCGAGCAATCCCAAAATGACATAGATGAATGTCAGCAACAAACCTGCTCCGAGACCTGCTTTGATCATATTCGCAGACAGTTGCTTTTTGTCTTCGATTCCCTTGCTCCGCAGCGTATTGGCGATCACGATACCAAATACGAGTGCAGCCAAAGCATCCATCGTTAAATACCCGTCCAGAAAACCTTGCACAACCGGATTGGTGGCATATTTTCCTGCTGGTACCCCCGTTGGACCGAGTGGTGTAAATAAGCTCTTGATGTAGATCAGTGCAATCATGGTCAGCAGTGCAGGAGTCAGTATTTTCCCAAAGCGATCAATCAATTTGGAAGGACTCAGACTAAACCAAAAGACAATGCCAAAAAATACGATCGTATAGAAGAAAAGGCTCCAGGTGGAATCAGCGGCTTGTGCCGGCAAAAAAGGCGCCATTCCCATCTCGTACGCGAGACTGCCAGCACGCGGGATAGCAAGTGCGGGTCCAATCGACACATAAATCAAAATAGGAAAAATAAGAGCAAAGCTTGGATGTACACGACTCGCTAATTGGTAAAAGCTGCCTGCCTTTGCAATAGCAATCACCCCAAGGATGGGCAGACCGACAGCCGATAATACAAAGCCTGCAATCGACAGCCAAACATGGGTACCTGCCTCTTGACCCAAATAGGGTGGAAAAATAAGGTTCCCTGCACCAAAAAACATCGAAAACAGCATAAAACTGACCAGCAACATTTCTTTCTTAGACAAGGTTATCATCGACGTATATATTACCTCCCACCTTATTGAGAGGCATTCTATCAACTTTTGCGTCCCTTAGCTAGTAGCAACGCCATAGTTGTAATTGTAAGATCATTACCATTTTTCTTACTATAATTGAAAGTAAAAAACAAGGGAAACCACCTGCCATATCTTACCGTTGTTACATCGACAAGTGGTTTTCCTCTTATCGTTTTCGCATGGAGACAATTCGTTTGTAAAAGGTCTTATCCTCCAGCTTTTGAAAGAGAGAAAGAGAGGGTCGGAAGTTGGCTTCAATAATCCATGGTTTGCCATCCACATCAATCCCTAAGTCTAAACCGATCTCCCGGAGTGTCGGATAGGCTCTTCCCAAACGATTAGCTACCGCCGCAGCTACCATGCGGATATCACGCAGGAGATGCGGGCCTGCTTTTATATTCGACAGCTTGATTGCGGTCTGGATGGGCAAAACTTTCCCACGGCTGCGAGCCACATTTGTCACGACATAGCCCGGTCCTGCAAGCTTTGCACACCACCCCGTTATTTTCCAGGGCTCCTTGTTGCTCTTTCGCTGGATCATGACACGCACGTCAAAAGGCTTGCCGTTGATTCTGCCGAGTGGGATACGTGGCTGGAGCAGGTATGTTTTTGGTCGAAACAACGATTCCACGTATCGGATCGTCGCCTCTTTCCCATCCACGAGGCGACGACGACTCCCACTATGAACCAAATATTGCTCTTCTCCTCGCGCCGTTACTTGAATAATTCCTGCCCCACCGCCGCCTCCCGAAGGCTTCAGCATCACATGTGTAAACGCTTCTGCATACTCCCATAGCTCTTCTGGAGAGTACACGCGGGTTTTGGGCAAATACTCCTGCAAAAGTTCGTCTTTGACCATGTGCTTGTGCTTGCCCCATTTTCCTACGTTTGGCGGTTTTATGGCAGTGTCTCTCCATTCTTTATCAGATGATGCTCCTCTATTTTCGTGATACGATTCTGTTCGTCCACAAACACGACCTTGGGAACGAGCTGTTCGATCTCGGATTCTTCGTACATGCCCATACTCAAAATAATGACCAGATCTCCTGGCGAGAATAGATGAGCAGGTGGACCGTTCAGACAGATGACTCCGCTACCCGATGCTCCGGGTAATGCGTATGTTTTCCAGCGCGTGGCATTACGCAAACTGGTTATTTGCACGATTTCATATGGCTTGATATCTGCCGCTTCCATGAGAGCAACGTCAATTGTGATACTCCCCACGTAATCCAATTCGGCCTGCGTAACTGTCGCCCTGTGAATTTTTCCTTTGCACATGTGTCGTTGCATAGGCGGTTCACTCCTTTCCAAACCGATGACATTAGTCTATGTGGGATGGATTGTCCATGAAACCACCTGCGAAAGGAAATCTGGTTAGGGGATGTAATACGCTGCCTGCAAATCGACCCCGTAGGTGCGGCATAATTGGCTGAGTTCTTTCGTCACGTTCGGATCAAAGGGGATACCGTTTTCCATGCGTTCTTGCTTTTTTCGGCTCTCGATCTCTCCAGGTATGAAAATTTCGGATACCCCTTCTTTCGTAGGCACACTTTTCACTTCACGAATGTATGCATCCATATTGGTGCAGAAATCGGACAGTGGCATAAATCGTTCAATATCCACCGTCAAGAATAGATGTCCAACGTTTTGTGGATCGTTCCAATTGTCATACAGGCTTTTTACATGTGGTCCCGTTGCTGCACCCGTTAGCAGCCCACACAAGATATCAATGAACATTGCCAATCCATAACCCTTTGCCCCTCCGATCGGCAAAAGTGAACCTAGCAAGGCTTGTGCGGGATCAGTCGTTTCCTTCCCAGTGGGATCGATGGCCCAATCGGCAGGAATTGTTTCCCCTTTTTTAACGGCTAAGGCGATTTTTCCCCTGGCAGCGACACTCGTAGCCATATCTAACAAAAAGGATGGCTCTTCCCCTGCCGGTATTCCCACTGCAATTGGATTTGTTCCGAAAAAAGGGCGAATCCCTCCTGTAGGTGCTATTGCTTCGGGTGCATTGGAAAGGACAAGAAGAATTTTCCCTTCTGCGATCGCTCGTTCTGCATAATACGAACAGGAGCCAAAGTGGTTGGAATGACGAACGCCAACTACCCCGATTCCCATCTGCCGTGACAATTTGATCGCTTCCTCCAAAGCCACCACCCCGACTACCGCACCCAACTGGTTTTTGCCGTCTACCAACGCTGTTGCGCCCTCCTGTTTCCATATCACTGGTTCATCGTTCAATTCGATCAAGCCTGCTTCGATTCGTTGGATATAAATCGGCAGCCTCGCCAAACCATGGGACTCAATACCTCGCAAATCAGCATGGACGAGAGATTCTGCGACAAGCCTTGCATGCTTGCGTCTGGCACCTGCCTGTACAAGCACCTCTGTTACAACTTGTTCCAAACGCTTCCAATGAAAGAGTGCAGGGTGCATCTTCTCTTTTTCCCCTCCTTCATCGCTGTTCTGTACTTCGCCTGCTTCCTAATCTGAATATAGATATGTCACCCGCTGTTTGACCGCTACAGGCATTGACCCAGTTCAGCCGACGATACCAACGGAAAAAGGAGCTCCCGATATTGGGGCTCCTTTTTCCGTGTTACTCCTATTTATAACTGGCCAGTATTGTGATGATCTGGTCCTGCATCTTGGTAAACAGCTCTTCATCCTCGACATAACCATTAAACATAATCGAAACGATGAGCTTCTCCCCGCTTTTGGTCGTGATATAACCCGACAGTGTGTTCACACCCGTCATCGAACCTGTTTTCGCATGAAGATTATTAGCGGCGGGGGTGTCCTTCAAGCGGTTTTTTAGCGTACCGTCTATTCCCGCTATGGGTAAAGATTTATCAAAAGTGGCAAATGTCGATTCCTTGGTCATTCCCTCAAGGACGGATGCGATCTGCCGAGCAGAAATAAGATTGTAGCGCGTCAATCCTGATCCATCCATCATGTCGAAGGTGGTATTCCCGCCGAGCGAAGATACGGTTTCCATGACGACCTCTGCCCCAGTCGCTGCGCTCCCTTTCCCTTTCTTTGCAGCTCCGAGCGACTTGAGGAGCATTTCGGCGTAGTAATTGTCACTGCGCTTGTTAAGATACTGAACGATTTCCTTCAACGGCAGTGACTCAAATTGTGTCCATTTCACTGCTGATGGAGGAACGGGCTGGATCAGCACTTCACTTTTCGGAGCAAACGCAATTCCTTGCTGCTCCAACGTTTCCTTCAGCACGGTCCCCACGTACTTGGCTGGCTCCTCCACAGGTACCCGCTCGTAATCCCCTTCGTGATCGAGCGGGAGGTTCCCTGACAGTCTAATGGTATTTGTTCCACGGTCACGCAGGATAGCAAACGTATTTTCTTCCCCTTTTTGTACAGTCTTGGCTTCATTAATCACTTGCACATACGCTGTTTTGGGAAGCACGTTGATTTCCACTCGTTCGCCAGCATCGTTTGCGGGCTTGAATTCGATCATGACCGTTCCACGGTTCATTGCTAGAGCCCCAATGGTCGGGTTGTAATAGTAGCTCTCGTCATCCCATGCCCAGCCGAGGCCAAGCCGTTGCTGGTCAAAGTAGCTGTCATCCATCACGAGATTCCCGTTTATACGCGTGATTCCCTGTTGCTTGAGCCACCCTGCTATTTTTTCAATCGACACACCTTCCTGCACTTGTAGCGCATTCTCTGTGTGCAAAGTAGGGTCACCGTATCCTTTCACATACAGATTGCCTTGTTGTACGCCCGTAGAGAGGATCGGAGCGTCTCCATACACTTCCGTTTTGAATACGTAATCCGAACCAAGCTGGTTCAATGCTGTGGCAGTCGTCAGCAGCTTCAGATTCGAAGCTGGGGTAAGCAGTGTGTCCGCATCCCGTTCGTATAAAACAGGGTCATCTGTTGAATCTAACGACTTGACCATGATTCCAGCCGTTACACCTGCTGCTTCCGGCGTGTCGAGGATGGGATCGATTAAAGAAGAGAGCGGGTACGTCTTTTTCTCTGGAGGGCTGAATCCTTCCGGAGCTGCGACATCCGGGTAGGTTGTTAACAAAATTCCGATTCGATCCTGTAGCTCCCTCGCATACTTCGATTTATAGATGCCGTTGATCAAAATCGAAAAGGCCAGCTTATGACCATTTTTTGCCGTTACATAACCCGACATGGTATTGACTCCGCTTAACGAACCTGTCTTAGCAAACAAATTCTTTTCCGCACTCGTTCCCTTCATGCGGTTTTTCAAGGTGCCGTCCACTCCTGCGATTGGGAGTGATTTTTCCAGTTCGGTTCGATATTCTTGCTCCTGCAAAAAGACAAGGGCTTCGATCATCTGCTCTGGGGTGATCATATTAAATCTCGATAACCCCGAGCCATCTACCTGACGGAAGCCTGACTCAATGCCAGCGCGCTTCATCACGTCCGCTACCGCTTCACTGCCTGCTTCAAAGCTCCCCTCGCTTTTCTGGGTAACCCCCAGCGTCTTTAGAAGCATCTCGGCATAGAAGTTGTCACTATCCTTGTTAAGCTCCACCGTGATCTCACCCAACGGTTTGGACAAGTGGGTATAGAGCGGTACTCCGCTTTGCAGTACAGTTTTTTTCACTTCTGTCTTCGGATGTATGGCAATCCCTTGTTTCTGCAACTGATCCTTCCATAGATCGCCCACGTACAAAGCTGGATCTTCCATCGTGACATCTTCATCATAAGGGGCTGCTTGTATCCCGATCGTACCAGATACGATGATTTCATTTTTTCCGCGCGGACGCTCGACGAGCACGTTGCTCTCCTTGCCCGCTGTCGTTTTCAACTGGTTTGTGACTGTTATGTATGTGGTAGCCGGATTCATGGTCAGGACGGAGGCGTCGTTCACGGTTTTCCCAGGGGTTGCGGTTAGCGTCGTAAAGTTTTTATTTACGGCTAATCCACTGACCTGAGCGCTGTACCCGTACGGTTCGTCATCCCACATCCAGCTCGTACCCAATCTGGTCTCATCAAAATAGCTGTCATCGAGAAGGAGGTTTCCATTGATTCGTTTGATCCCCAAATTTTTGATGGCTTTTGCCATTTGCTGCAAATCCTCTGAGGTCAGGCTAGGATCGCCATAGCCTTTTACTATCAAATCTCCTTGCAAAATGCCTCCGTTATTTACCTTTCCTGAAACAAACACCTCCGTCTTCCACTGATAATCCGGCCCCAGCTTATCCAGACCTGCAATTGTCGTAAACAGCTTCATGTTGGAAGCCGGGATAAAATTACGTTCGGCATTGTGCTTATATACGTACTTTTTGTCGGTTAGATCGTAAACCGCAATTCCAGCGTACATCCCCTTGCTATTCTCATCGTTTTTCAAATCGGAGAGGAATTTTTCTATGCTGAGTGCAAGAGGACTAGAAGAAGCAGCCTCTTCCTTGGCTAGCGCAGGCGAAGCTGCTACCTGCAACAAGAGAGCCAACACGAAAAACCACGTACAGACACGTCGAAAAGCAAACAAATGATTCATGATAACCTCCTTGTCATAGTCTGGGCGATTTCAACCAACAAATCACAGTACGCCATCATGATAGCACGTATTCTATTTATTCGGAATATTACCATTATACTAAAAGTCTACTGGCATGAACGATACTCATTCGGCTCATACTACCTTCAAGACTTCTTTTGTTTGGAGGAAATGGGTCCATGCTCTATCGATTGCTACTCTGTCTGTCGCTTCTCTGCGCCTTTTCATTCCCCGTCCATGCCCAAACCGACATGGGACGTGTACAAGTAGATCCCTCAACGTATCCTTCTCTTGCGGAGCTTGTAAAAAAGTCAGACTTGATCGTTATCGCCTGGGTAGACAGTGCCCACCGGGAGCATCCAACGGGACGCACGATTCCCCAAGGCAAGATTGTGAACTACACACAAAACCTTCAGGTAAAAACGGCCATTAAAGGCTCGTCGTCCAGACTATTAACGGTAATTAGCACTGGCGTAGAGCCGCTGCCCGATGCCTCCAGTCCGCTCAACCTGCAATATCCTGGACCGTTGTCGGAAGGGAATTATTTGTTGTTTTTACGTAAAGTGAGCGGATCACACCTGTACAGTACAGCAGGGCTCTGGCAAGGCGTCTATCCCATCTATCAAGGAAAAACGATTGCTCTTTCCAACCTTGGTTTTACCGAGCTGAACCAACTGTCACAAGAAGAAGCCATCCGAAAAATAACAGCGATATCCCGCTAGCGTCACAGCAAAAAACCGCTCTCGTATACGAGCGGTTTTTTGACGTTTCCATCATGTGCTGTTAGTTGCGCATCACGTAGATGAAAATCACCATAGACACAGCACAAGCGAGTACGCTGAGAATAAACCCCCAGATCACCCATTTGCTATTCGTCTTGTTTATGTGTTTGTCGTCCATGGAAACTTCTCCTCATTCAAGCATTCACCTTCTATTATAAGGTTGTTTGACAAGAAAGGGAAACCGTTAATGTGGCGAAAACTGTTAAAGACCTGCTCTCGTAAGACGGCGAATCCCCAGCGCACAGCCGCTCGTCACGAACAGGACACACATGACGACAAACGCCCCCAGCTCTCCCAGCGACAAACTCTCTTGACTGAGCACGCCCATGCCAATCGTTAAAAGCGACAGAGGAAAAAACATCCCCAGCCCAGACACATACAAGCCCAACCCTACAAAAACAGTGCAAACACTAACGCCGACAGGTACAGCAAAGCTCTGTATCCGCGTGGAAAGCCATAGTTGGAAGGCGACGATGGCAAGCGAAGCCAGCCAGCCTCGCATGATCCATCCAAACACCTCTGGAGGAAACGAAAAATGGGCATGTAGTCCAGCGATGAAACCCGCGCAAATATACAGCACCAAGAAGAAAAGCTGTACAACAAAAAGGAGAACACCAACCACCACCAGCTTCGCGAAAAAAATCGTTGGCCTATGTACAGGCGCTGTCAGTATCACGTTCCAGTTACGGTTTGCATGCTCCAGTCTGCACACGAACGAACAGCAGATCGCGATGAGAATGGGCAAGAAAAATTCACCGTAGAACAAGCTCACCTGCGTCCACAGGCTGTACCAGCCATTTTGCAGGATCGCTTGGTTCATCCAGTAGTTGGCGAAACCGATCAGTGTACTGAAAACAGGAAGCACAAGCAAAACAAGCCATATACGAGAACGGCGGAGTTTTACCCATTCCGCTCCCAAACATCTGATTACCATACGAGATCCTCCCTACACGTCTTGCCGGGATACGTGAATGCTCCCAGCAAGATAAAATGCAATGCCCATGAGTACGACGATGATCGGCAAATGAACGCCGATTTCACGTGTAGTAAATAACATGGTTTCATTTACGAATTGATACGTAACGGGCGAAAAGTCTACATAGTACGACCAGATGAAAAGGCGTCCAATTTGTGGCGGAAACAAGCTCGCCGTCATGCCAATGAAGCCCCCGATCATCCCGAGGCATAGGCTGAACGACTGGTTTTTAATGGCGAGAGAGACCCATTGTTGCAGAGCAATCACCACGAGATTCGTCAGCGTAGTCCCTGCTACCAAGCCGAGTAATAGGCTAATCGGGACTGGCTCTGCTAAACCATAGACAATACCAAATGCAACGATCGCCAATATCTGTAGAATGACGGCACCTCCCATCAAAACAGCCGCAGAGACGAATTTTGCTGCATAAACCGCTTTTTTGCTGACAGAAGCAGCCAACAGCAGCTTCCATGTACGCCCTTTATGTTCCATATCACAAATCCGTGAAACAATGACAGCCGAGCCGATTGGCAAAAACAATCCGTTCATGGCTGTAATCGTGACCAGAATGGCGCTCCACTTCGCGGCATCCGGATTTTTTGTCATGGAAATACTGACAGCCATGAACCCCCATGCCAGTTCGATACTCAAAAGAATGGCAAGCATGAGAAACAAACGCTTATGTCGAATTTTATAAAATTCTAACCAGAGTGTCCTCATTACAAGCTCCCCTCCTTGCCTGTAAGGGAGAGGAAAATGCTCTCCAAGCTTTGTTTGTGCACTTCAATGCGATGAACATCAAAACCCGCCATAATCAGCGCCCGGTTTGTCTGCGCTACCTCCCTATCATTCATGCCTTCCATGACAAGGTATCCATCTTGGAGACTTGGAGAAAGCTCCATATCTTGAAGAACTCTTCTCGCTTTTTCATTGTCCTGCGTTTTCATCCAAACATGAGGCTGACTGTTGCGTTGCAGCTGCTCCATACTCCCTTGGAAGAGTAGCTGCCCCCCGTGGATAATGCCGATGGACGTAGCCACTTGCTCGATTTCCGAGAGCAGATGGCTGGAGAGCAGCACGGTCATTCCATACTGGTGTGGCAACGATTGGATCAATTCCCGAATTTCACCGATTCCTGCTGGGTCCAGTCCGTTTGTCGGTTCATCGAGGATGACGAGCCTTGGAAAATGCAGCAAAGCCATGGCAATTCCCAGTCGCTGCTTCATCCCAAGCGAATACTGATCTACCTTTTTGTTCTGTTGTTTTTCCAAACGGACGATTTGCAAAGCTTTCTCTACATGTTTGTCCGGGACATCTCGCAGCCGCTGCATGACGCGCATATTTTCCAGGCCGGTAAGATGACCGTAATAGGAAGGAGCCTCGATCAAGGAACCCGTCTGACTCAAAATCTCAACTCGGTTCCTGCTAAAATCCTTCCCGAATACAGATACACTCCCTTCAGTCGGCTTGACTAATCCTAGCAGCATTTTAAGAGTCGTCGATTTTCCTGCACCATTTGGACCGAGGAAGCCATAGACCTCCCCTTCTCCTACCGCTAGATTCACCCGCTGGACGGAATAGACTTCTCCATAGCGCTTTGAAAGGTTTTCCGTTTGAATCACCGTATTCATCTTTTCTCGCTCCTATCTATTGGTCTCTCCTACGAATCATAGAGTCTCAACCCGTCGATAAGCTGACAAGAATCTTACGACAACCTTAAATCGACTCAGAGTGGGTAGAACACACAAATCAAGCGAGTATAATGAATACGGGTGATTCAATATGGAAGAGTGGAAACAGAAAAAAGTGCTCATCGTGGAAGATGAGCTAGAAATCAGAAATATGATCGATGGATTTTTGCGTAAGGAAGGATTCTCTCGTATTTTTCATGCGGGTAGTTGTAAAGAGGCGTTAGTGATATGTGCTTCGGACAAGCCTGATGTCGCGATCCTGGATGTCATGCTTCCAGATGGAGATGGATTTGGACTTTTGACTTCGATTCGTCGTTTCTCGCAAATCCCTGTCATTTTTCTGTCAGCGAGAGGGGAAGATGAAGATCGATTGCTCGGACTTGGCCTTGGTGCTGACGACTATATCGTGAAGCCATTTTTGCCGCGCGAGCTCGTTCTTCGTCTCCTGGTCATTTTACGACGCGTTTACGCTCCTCCCCAAATCGATCGTCTGCCCGTTTTCCAGCTTGGTGACAGTACAGTCGATTTGGAGGCGGCCATCGTGACGAGAGATCACCACGAATACGCATTGACTGCCAAGGAACACGCCCTCTTACGAAAACTCTATGAAAACCGGGGACGAATTGTCACGAGCGATGCCCTGTGCCAATCCGTCTGGGGTGACGATTACTACGGGTATGAAAACACGTTGATGGTTCATATGCGGCGCATTCGCGAAAAGATCGAGCCATGTCCGTCTACCCCTGAATATTTGCTGACAGTAAGAGGACTCGGATACAAATTACTCGTAAAGGAAGAGTCGTAGATGGATGGAGCCGCACAAATATTACGTCGTTATACAGGTGCTTCTATCCTGATTGCCTTCTTTTTGCTCATCGTCAATTACATCATTCTCGGTACATTTGTTTTCAAAGGCATGAACGAGGGCTCTTCTCCCGTCCACGTCACACAAACTGTCGCAGAAGGTCTTCACCAGAACGGTTCCCACTATACGTTGGAGCCAAAAGCACAAGAATGGTTGCAAAAAAGCCAGGCTTGGGCCATGCTGATTGCAAACGATGGGAAGGTCATCTGGGACTACGCCATACCAGACCAATTGCCCCGCGCCTATTCTCTGGCAGAAGTAGCGCAGTTCTCGCGAAATTACTTACAGGACTATCCTGTTTTTGTTTGGGAGCATGAGAGAGGGCTAGTCGTCGTGGGCTACCCGAAGGACAGTCTCGCCAAGTACCAGTTTCATTTCCCGATCAGTTGGATAAGCGATTTACCGTATCGATTACTGGCTTTGCTTTTCGGAAATGTACTGCTCGCTGCTCTTCTCTCTCTATTCATCGGTTCTCGACTCATTCGGGCAATCCGCCCATTGATTAGCGGAATTCACGCTCTGTCAGAAGATCAGCATACTCATGTCGAGGCAAAGGGAATGTTCAGCGGGATTGCTAGAAGCATCAATCATGCATCGTCGCTTCTGCAAGAGAAGAACGCTTTGCTAAAAGCCAGAGACGAAGCACGCTCGAACTGGATCGCTGGAATTTCCCATGATATACGCACGCCATTATCGATGGTGCTCGGGTATGCCAGTGAATTGGAAGAGAGCGATGCGGTGCCTTACGAGCAACAGCAAAAAGCAAGTATCATTCGAAAGCAAGGGGAAAAGCTCCGGTCTTTGGTCAGCGACTTGAATCTCGTTTCCATGCTGGAATACGAAATGCAGCCCATTCATACCAAACCGATTCGGCTATCGACACTTGCGCGGCAAATTGTCACTGACTTTTTGAACAATGATTTGGCAGAGACCTTTACCATTGAGCTGGATGTCACGACTGAGCAATGCTTCGTAATGGGCGACGAAAAACTTCTTGTCCGCGCCATCACGAACCTGCTCCAAAACAGCATCGTGCATAACCCTTCAGGCTGTCACATCCACGTGCAAACGACCCTGTCGCCCAACCAGCGCAATGCTCTTCTGATTATCACTGATAACGGAAAAGGCATTGAGCACAGCATGCTGCCTGATTTGGTGGAATTGCCTTATTCGTCAAAAAGAAAATCTCCTTTACACAATGGTCATGGTCTCGGTATTCCTATGGTTGCACGTATTGCTGCCGCTCATCATGGACACCTGCTGTTAACAAGCGATACAGGAAAAGGGATGACAGCAGAACTTTGTTTCCCCCTCTCCTCCTAAAAGGAAAACATCATAGAGAAAGCACCTCCTCTGTCTCGCCAATGGAGAGTAGACTCCCAAGAGCGAACAAAGGGGGTGCTTTTTACTGATTACTTCACGAGATCGCGCATGATCTCTTCTGCTTTGATGTCAGTTGTTATCAGCTTCTCTTTTTTCATCCAATCAATCAGTGTTTGCCAAGATTCGGCCGTCTGGTATCCAAAAGGCTTTTCTCCCGCATCCATCAACGGAATGAGGATATCCAAGCTCTTGGTCTCAATGTCTTTTTCCAGCGGGAAATCCGTAGCCTGTTTGGTAAACAACAAATCGAGTGCCTTTTCCTTATTATTTTTCACATAGTCCTGTCCCTTGCCAATCGCACGTAGGAAACCTTCCACAGCTTTCTGTTTTTTGCCCAAAGTCTCGTCACTTGTCGCCAATACGAGCTCATAGTAGTCTGGAACACCAAACTCAAAAGGCTTGAACACATTGACTGGAACGCCGTGCTTCTCCAATATCGGTTGCTCATGGTTGATATAGCCACCTACCACTGCATCGACTTTTTTTGCCGTCAACGCTGGGACGATGTCAAAGCCGATATCCGTGAAGGTCAGTCCGGAATCATCGCCACCACCATGCTTCACAACTTGACGTACGATCGATTCATCAAGTGGAAGTGATGGATAACCGATATTTTTTCCAGCCAACTTCTGCGGAGTATCGATTCCACTGTCTTGGCGCGTCATGATCACGTTTAACGGATGACGTACAAGTGCACCTACAGATACGACAGGGACTCCTTCGGCACGAGCTTGGATGAGCTGTGGTTGATAACTGATTGCCAAATCTACTTTGCCCGCAGCCGCCATCTTCAACGGATCATTGCTGTCTGAAGGCATTTGCATGGTCACCTTGAGGTTCTCGTCTTTGAAGTAGCCTTGCTCCTCAGCGACATACAAGAAGGAATGTACAGCATTCGGATACCAATCGAGCGCAATGGTAAGCTCAGTCGGCTCCGCTCCTTTATCAGCAGGGGCTTGCGTCTGACCAGCATCGGTACTCGCCTGATTGCCGCAAGCAGCAAGACCTGTTGCTAATGTGAGTGCCATAAATGCTTTCGTCCATTTGTTGAAAGGTTTCATTGTTGTTCTCCTTTGATTTTCATATGCGGGGAAAAATGACGTTCGACTCGTCCAGCCAGCCAAAACAGCAGCATGCCTAGAATCGAGAGCAACAGGACCGAGGCAAACAACGCGGGAGCCTGAAAATTGCCAGATGCCCGTCTGCCAAAGTACCCGAGTCCCTCGCTCGCTCCCAGCCATTCCCCAATCGTCGCCCCAGCTACACTGTAGCTAGCTGCCACTTTGAGACCACTGAAGAAATGGGGTAAGCTCGACGGGAGTTGCAGCTTGGTGAAAATTTGTCCGTTCGTTGCCCCCATCGTTTTTAACAGCTGGAGCATTTCCTTGTTTGTTGAGCGAAGTCCATCATACGTGTTGACGACGATCGGAAAGAAAGTAAACAGAATCGTAACAGCGATTTTTCCAGATAAATCATACCCGAACCACAAAATGAATACGGGTGATAATGCTATAAGGGGGATCGTTTGGGAGATGACGATATACGGATAGACCAAGCGCTCCACAATCCGACTGCGAATCATCGCAAATGCAAGGGAGATTCCAAATACAATCGAGATCGATAGCCCCAGTAACACTTCCTTTAACGTCGCCCAAAGATGTACACCTACTAGAGAGGAACGTAAATCCCACAACGATACAACCACAGCGCTAGGCGGCGGTAAAATGAATGGCGGCACTCCGAAGAAGTGACAACCAGCTTCCCACGCCAAGAGAAAAATGGCAATGGAGATGCCAAACCAGATGCCTCTCCCCATCATGCTTCTCTCCTCAACGGCTTCATTGCTGCTTGGCGATCCTGTCGAAGCAGTTCCCAAATTTGTTCACGCAATGCCAAGAATCCGGCTTGGTTGCGACTGCTCACCGTTCGTGGTCTGCCCACCTGAACGGTTAATTCGATCGGCTTAGTGATCGGACTACCTAAAAGCACAATAATACGATCTGCAAGTAAAATGGCTTCGTCGATGTCATGTGTAATCATCAGCATCGTACTGCCTGTTTCCTGCCACTTTTCCATCAGCCACTCTTGCATGTCCATTCTCGTAATTCCATCCAATGCACTAAACGGCTCATCCAATAGCATCATCTCTGCACCAGAAAACAACGCGCGCAAAAAGGAAACTCGCTGACGCATTCCACCAGAAAGCTGGGCTGGATAGCTGTCAGCCCAATCCTGAAGCCCGTACCTAGGCAGTTGCTGTCTGACACGCTCATGCGCTTCTTTTTTCGTCATACCTTTGATTTCTAGCGGCAAAGCTGCATTTTCGACAATCGTACGCCATGGCATGAGCAAATCGCGTTGGGGCATATAGCCGACCTGCCCCAAACGATTTGCTACCGGTACACTGCCGAGCCTGATTTCGCCTTGTCCCGGCTCAAGAAGACCTGCGATGAGTTGAAATAAAGTGCTTTTCCCGATCCCGCTCGGACCGATCAAGCTGACAAACTCCCCTTTTTCCACACGCAGATCAAAATGATCAAGAATCTGCTTGTCGCCATACGAAAAGCTGACGTCGGCGAAAGCTAGTTGTTCTCCCACGGCCACATTTCCTCTCTGTAGGACATGTCCCAGAACATGTACTCCATTTTGGAGGTATTGACAAAATACTCTTCCATCCTGGCCAGCTCTTGCTCGCTCTTTCCTTCCGCCAAATGATTCATGATCTCAATCAGCCAGATCGCCAGTTGCCCAAACTCATCGGAGCTGTACATGCGTACCCACTCCCCGTACAGTTCGTGATCCAGCGCCCCTTCTACTTGAGCCAAACGCTTGCCGATCTCCCAATAACTCCATGTGCATGGGAGTAGTGCACTCACCAATTCTGCCACCGAGCCTTGATGAGCGACACGCAGCATGTAGCTCGTGTACCCGAGCATTACAAACGAAGGCTCTGTTGCTTCCAGCTCCGCGCGAGAGATACCAAAGCGCTCGGCATACTGGCGATGCAGCTCCATCTCTGTGTTCAGCGTTGATTCTTGCAAAGCGGCGAATCTGGAGCTTGTTTCCAGATCGTACGCCTTCACACTCGCAATTGCGAACATTTTGGCGTAATCAATCAGATAGATGTAGTCTTGTTTCATGTAATATTTGAATGCACCAACGGGCAGGCTGCCATCTCCAAGTCCGGTGACGAATGGATGTTGATGAACACGCTCCCAGATCGGGGCTACACTTTTTCTCAATCGATCAGTAAAGGTTGCCATGCGATACTCACTCCTTCGCTTCCTTTGGGGTATTGCACCAGTTGGCAATAAAACGGGCCATGATCTGGGCAAAATGAACAAGCTGGTCAGGATCAATGGATTCATCTACGGCATGTGCATGCATGAGCTCACCGGGCCCGAATAATACAGCCGGAATGCCTGCATGCGCAAACCAGCCTGCATCTGTCACCGTAGGCGACATAGTTACACTGGGCGCTTGATGCATGTGACTTTCATAGGCAGATTGCAGCGCTGCCAAGCCCGGATGTTTCGTATCCAACTCCAGTGAAGGAAAGATTTCACCGCGCTCCTCAATCATCGAACGTCCACCCCAGCGGAATGTCGGAGGATGGTCTCTCAGCCAAAGATCAGCTGCTGCTACACGCCCGACGTGATCCTCGATCTCTCGGATGATCTCTTCATGGGATTCATTCGGATAAAAGTGAACGGTAATCCAGAGAGCGCAACGGTCTGCGATGAACGCGGCGTGACGACCTCCCTCGATGACTGCGGGATTGATCGTATTGCTGCCTGCCGGGAAGCCGGGATAGGACTTCATGACGGCCCAGTCCCGTTCCAGCTCCTGTAGTGCGGTGATCACCTTCGTCATTTTTTCAATGGCAGAAGCTCCCCGGACACGTCCGCCTGCATGAATGGTCTGTGCGCGCATTCCGTCATGCAGCGTCGTCGGACTCTCAATCGTGATCCAGCCTGTAATGACACCGCCCTGCCCTTGCATGTGGAGATTGCTCGTATCCACTACAACGGCGTAGTCAGCCTGATAGCCACGCTCGATAGCGACCAATGTCCCCGCTTCGCCTGCTTCTTCTCCGATGACGGATTGAAAGAGCAGATCTCCTTGGAGCTCGATTCCGTGCTCGCGCAGCATTTGGATCGCAAACATGCTCGCAGCGAGTCCACCTTTCATATCAGCAACGCCACGGCCGTACAAGCGTCCATCCTTGCCATGTGTCAGAGCAAAGGGTGGATAGGTCCACCCCGTGTCATCTCCAACTTCAGCCACATCGATATGCCCGTTGACAATCAAGCTGTTTGCCTGTGTAGAGGCACTCCCTGATAACCGACCGACGATATTGTCGTCTCCTGGATATACCGTCCAGCGATCGACCTCGAATCCCATCGCTTGCAGTCTGTTGGCGATTACTCCTTGCGCGGCGTGGCTGTTTCGCGCGGGAGGACTTACAGTCGGATGAGAAACGAGCTCTGCCAATAATGCGAACAGCTCTTCTTTGCGGCTGGCAATCGATTCTACCGCTTCTGTCAGTCGATCCACGCTACTCAATCAACCCTTCAGTCGGGCTGCTTGCGGACGCGTAACGTTTTTTCGCGATACGGCCTGCCAGGAATCCTTTGCGACCTGCTTCTACTCCGAGCTTCATCGCTTCTGCCATCAAGACAGGATTATCAGCAAGGGCGACTGCTGTATTCAACAAGACACCGTCAGCACCCAGCTCCATCGCTTTCGCGCAGTCTGCTGGAGAGCCGATTCCTGCATCCACGATAATCGGTACTTTGGCATCCTCGATGATAAAGCGGAGGTTGTTTTCGTTGACAATCCCTTGTCCGGAACCAATTGGTGACGCACCTGGCATAACCGCATGTACGCCAACCTCTTGTAGACGTCTAGCAAGAATCGGATCATCATTGGTGTAGGTCAGTACGATAAAGCCTTCTTCCACCAAGATTTTCGAAGCCTCGAGCGTGCCAATCGGGTCAGGGAGAAGTGTTTTCGGATCTCCAATGACTTCGACCTTGATCATGTCACACAGGCCAGATGCTTTGGCCAAACGGGCAATGCGCACCGCTTCTTCCGCTGTATAGGCACCTGCTGTATTTGGTAGCAGGGTGAATTTTTTCAAATCGAGTTGTTCCAAAAAGTTTGGTTCTTGCGGATTTTCCAAATTCAAGCGACGAATCGCAAAGGTCAAAATTTCTGCTTCCGACACCTCTACTGCTTTCCCTTGTGTGTCCAAGTCAGCGAATTTACCTGTCCCGAGAAGCAAACGGGAACGAAACTCGTACGGTCCAATTTTCAATGTATCCATCATGATGATCATCCTCCTCCGACAAAATGAACGATTTCTATGCGATCTCCGTCTGCAATCGGTGTTTGTTCGTACGCTGAGCGGTCAATAATTTCACCATTTCGCTCCACGACGACAATCTTCTCTTGCAGGGAATAAGAAGCGAGCAAGGCCCGCACTGTCGTGATCTCTTCCGCCAACTCTACTTTTTTCCCATTCAGCTGAACAATCATTGATTACCTCCTTCTACTGGAAAAAAAACGGCTTCTCCCGCCTGCCTGAGTCGATTCAGACAAACAGAAGAAGCCGTATACCCATCCCATCTCACGGGACGAATGGCATAAAAAAACCATCCGCCTCGGATGGTTGAGTGAGATCTTATCATGCATGCACGCAAACAAGCATAGTTCCGCTCGGATGCGACACGTGATACTGATTCCAAATACCTCTTCCTCCGCTGGCATGACCCAGGTCAGGTTCAACGGTCAGTAACACACTCGTTACAATCTCAGCCAACGTTGCTTGGCTCCCGTTTGGTAGTAAAGCTATGCAATTGTCGTACATTCGAGTACTACAGTACCACTCTATTTCGTGTTTGTAAAGGCTTCCTTGTGCATCCTTTCCAGCTCAACGAGACAACGTTCTGCCCAAGCTGCCATTTTCGCCAGCTTTTCCATTTCTCTCTCCATCGCCTGACGCACAGATTCCTTGTAGTCTGGAATCGCGCCATTATAGCGAATGACCCCTTGGACAGGCGTCATGAATTTTTCCATGTAAGAGAGTGCTGGACGCTGGTGAAACAGCGGCACATCTACTTCGTAGGAAGAATGCAAATCGCCTTGCGTTGGGTATTTGGTCACTGCCAACACTTTTACCAGCAGCTTCGAATCGTGGATTTCCAATACTTCTGTAATATATTCACCCGTTCGCTGCGCAACACGAACGATATCTCCCGGATTCCAGTTCATCGCGGATTCCTCCTTTTATTATGGAATGTATTTACATTAGTGAGTCTTCCAGCAGTTTGCGAGCATGTAGCAATACTTCCTCCGCATCCACTACCGACTGACCGCCACCCTGTGCCATGGCAGGATTCCCCCCACCTTTTCCGTTAATAACCGGTAAGGTTTCTTTCAACACCTGATTGATGGCTACATTGACTTCATGCCCACGAGCAAACACGACTTGCATTTTGTCTTCAGTAGTAGCTGCCAAGAGGCAAATTGCATCTGGCGCCAGAGCAGTAGCCAGTTGTGCGAACTGCTGAAGCTGTTGAATGGTTTTGTCTGTGAAGGTACGCATAATGAGGCGAGAATGACCGAGTTGGCTAGCAGCAGATAGTTGTTGATTCACTTCCACTTCCAAGAGCTGCTTATCCACTTCTGCCAATTTTGCCTTCAAGGCGTCGCGTTCTGCAAGGAGGCGTTCCGTCTGTGCGATCAGTTCCCCTTCATTGGTAGCGAGCAGCTTGGCCGTATCACGAACGACAGCTTGCTTTTGGTTGTAGTCCCGCAAAGCTCGCCAGCCACAGATGAATTCCAGACGAATGTTTCCGCGATGTCGCTCCCAGCCCAAGATCTTGATCATCCCGACTTCGCCCGTACGCGCTGGATGTGTCCCTCCGCATGGGTTGTAATCAAAATCAGGTATCATCACGACACGAATATTTTCAGTAACGGTCGGCTGTTTTTTCAAGGGCAGCGTTGCCAATTCCTCGTCATCAACGAACCGCGCAATGATGGGGTGGTTTTCCAGAACAATCTGATTCGCTCGCTTTTCTATCGTCTCCCATACATCTGCTGTCAACTCATCCAGTCGTACATCAATGGTGACACGTTCTTTACCCAAGTGAAAGGCAACGGTTTCCGCCTGCACGACTTCCAGGAAGGACGCGGATAAAATGTGTTGGCCAGCATGCTGCTGCATGTGATCGAAGCGGCGGTCCCAATCGATGTGACCCGTTACTTCCGTTATGCTTTCCGATAAGGGGGCTTCCAGTCGGTGACGAATTTCGCCATCTACCTCTTCCACATCTACTACACAAATCTCTCCCAATACGCCCAGATCAGAAGGCTGTCCGCCTCCAGTAGGGTAAAAAGCCGTTTGATTCAGTACCACGTAAGGTGTCCCATCTTGCTCAACACCAGTTCTCGTCACCTGGGCCGAAAACGTTCTCGTATAGGCATCCTGATAATAGAGTCTGTCGTCCATTGTTACTCCTCGCTGCATGGAACTGTGGTTCCAGCCTGATTCTCCCACTAGGGGGCAAAACGAAAAACGTATGTATAAAGCTTAGCCAAACAAGTGATCCATTTGTTTTTCGCGCTCTTGGCGCTCCTCTGGGCTCGCCAGGTCATACTTTTTCAATAAATGAAACAGCTCGTTTAGACGCTCTTGGCTAAGTTCGCCATTCAACTGATTTTTGAATTGACTCACACGCAACTCTGACAGATGTGGAGCTTGTTCTGCCAGTTTTTTGAGTACGTCCTCATGGCTGTGATCCAATTTGCATTCTCCCATGATTTCTCCCCTTTTCCTTCCTGTCATCTTCATCATACCATGATTTTTCATTTGAAAAAAAGGCGTACAGCCCCCAATGGAATGTACGCCTGATGACTATGCACGCTTACGGACGCGAAAGTTCTCCTCGATCAACAGCCAGTTTTGCGGAAATGGCAAACCGAGTTTCCAGTAGCTGACGCCTCTCAAACCGAGTTGTTTAACCAGATTGAACTTGGCTTGAATCGATCGTGCATCCTCAAACCACACCTGATGTTGCTTGCCTTGATCATCAGTGTACGTAAAAAACGGAGCCTGTGCGCGATAGTCATACCGGATCACTGCATTATGCTGCGCAGCCAGAGCAATGGCTGCTTGCGGACTCAGAGCTTTCGCTGTCGTTCCTCGCTCGTACGGTAAGGTCCAGTCGTATCCGTACAGATTTTGGCCCATCAAAATTTTCTCGGCTGGCATTTCGGTAATGGCGTACTGCAAGACACGCCGCACCGGTCCGATTGGAGAAACCGCCATGGGAGGACCACCACTATAGCCCCATTCATACGTCATGATCACGACAAAATCGGCAAGCGCTCCTATCGCTTTGTAATCATGGGCGGAATACCATTTGCCTGCTTGCTCGGCACTCGTCTTCGGTGCGAGCGCAACAGACATCATCAATCCTGCTGCATGTATACGGTCCCTTGCTTTTCGCAAGAAGTTCGCGTACGCTTCTGCACCTGTTGTGGGCAATGCTTCCAGATCAAAATGGATATCCCCCATTTCCAACTCACGGGCGGTCGCGAGAATATTATCCAACAATTTGTTCTGGAGCTCTTGATCGTTCAGGATGAGTGCGCCCAATTCCGTACTGAACTGACCTTTTTCCAAATTCGTCACGACCATCATAAGTAGGACCTGGTTTTCTTTTGCGATCGCCGGAAAGTTGTTCAGATTTGGTCGTTGGAGGGTTCCATCCCGTTTAATACGAAAGCTGAACGGCGCCAAATACGTAAGATGAGGGGCAGCCGTTCGGACATCCGCTTCCATCGCTGGTGGGACAGTTCGACGCGGTTCCACATACGCATTGAAATCAGCCGCTCGTCTAGGGCGAGGCGGGATGTAGAGCTTTTGCCCGACTTGTAGCGGTTTATAGGGAGAAATCCCATTGACGCGAGCAAGCTCTGCTGCGCTGATCTGGTTACGCTGACCAATCGTATACAACGTATCTCCTTGTTTAACCCAATAGTAGCTACCTACAATCGGGATCACCATCGCCTGCCCAGTTGCCAGCTTATTCGGATCTGGCAGTTCATTAGCCTTGTTGATCGCTTCCGGCGTTGTGCCGTACGTCTCGGCGATGCTTGCTAAGGTTTGTCCTTCTTCCACCACGTGGATTTGCATACGCCTCCTCCTTCGCATTTCTTCTCTCTCTGTCATATTCATGGCGAAGGAATTAGGTGTATGTCTAGGCCAGAGGTTTCAATACATCGTATAAAAATCCAACGGACTGGATGGCATAATGGCGTTCTAACAATTCGTTTCGTTGAAAAATAAGCAAGGCGGGAACGCTGGTCACTTGCCATTGCTCTGCCAATGCAGGCGCCGTATTAATGTTGATCTGATACAGAGGAACGGTAGGCCATGTTTCTTGCATGATGCCGAGCATGCGTGCTGCTAGCTTGCAGGTCCCACACATCGGTGTATAGACAAAAAGAGCGACCGACTCTTTTTCTTGCAGGTATTGGATCAGTTCTGTTGAGGTTAGTTCTTGCAAGTCGTATCTCTCCTTTCTGCACATTGGACATGATGCAGGATCTAAACAACCTTTTTCTCTTTCGCAAACAAAAAAACGACAGCAACCAACCATAAGGTAGCACTGTCCATTTGGTACTCTTATACAATTATAGAACAAAGCTAACCACTACTCTACGACTCATTGCTTGATTGTAGTTGGGGCGGCATTTACACATACTTCATCTTGTCTATATTTTGTATTTTTATAAAAGTCATCGATATTTATTAATGGAAGCCAATATAATGGGTTATCTTTCAATATCCCCTCTAAAGCTAGTATAATACCAGAGCTCCCTGTTTGAAAGTCATTAGACAAACGATAACAAAACTGCCCTGGAAATAAAATATGATTTTCCTTAGGAATTAAAAATAAACGTAACAATTCTATTACACAATCTTTTTTGTTTGTGTACTCAGAATCACTTTTTCCTAGTAGAGGCGGTATCATCAAAAAGCTTCCAGCGCCATCGTAAAGCCCCCCACTAAAGCTACATCTAACACGATATAAATTCGTAATTAAGCTCAATTCTCTTTGGTAACGTTTTTTATCGCTAACATGATTTAGGTAAACGATTGCTATTCCTATACCTACCGATCCCCCTGAAAGGTAAGGTAATAAACGATTGGAGTCATCAATCGTTTGCAATGTGCTTTTGTCTTCTTTTGTTTTTTCTAAATCTTTATCAATACATTCAATAGATTTTAGGTAATAACTTTCCTTTTTGGTGACTGCATACAAAGCCGAGTAAAACAACGAGACTCCAGACCAACCATCCATTATACCGATTGGAATCCCAGCCCAATCCTGAACTTTTAACTCTTTCTTCTCGCTCATAAAAGTATCAATGATACTAGCGACAAATATAGCTTTTTCTAGGAAACGTTCATCTTGTTCTTCTAAATAAAGACTAACTAAACCAAGACCTATTCCTGACAATCCTGACCTTAATGATATATCAGACGAATTAAGATTCATGTTTGCAAAGATATTTATTGCTTCTTTTTTAT
This sequence comes from Brevibacillus sp. MS2.2, assembly GCF_013284345.1. NCBI lineage: Bacteria > Bacillati > Bacillota > Bacilli > Caryophanales > Paenibacillaceae > Brevibacillus > Brevibacillus sp. MS2.2. The sequence goes on along the minus strand of NZ_JABSUZ010000023.1, from coordinate 32,079 downwards.
AACCGATTTCATATAATGTTGTCGCTATGCCTGCCTTACCTGTTAATAATCCACTTTGTTCAATAGAATCGATGTTTTTCATTAATTCATTTTCAATCCAATGGTTTATATACTCACTCACAGTACCAGATCTAAAAAATGCTAGTGCAGCTCCAGTGCCCCCATTTTGTACATTGTATTTCCCAGCTTTGCTTTCAAATTGCCTGATATCGCCATGAATTAATTTTTCGCTACGAACAAAATTTTTCTCAATACCATTTCTGAGACCTTCTATAATGGAGGAAATATCCTTTTTCATCGCATTTTTATAAATGGCCTGCAACCTATTCTCTTCTCCTATAAATGATAAATGCTGATTACATTTTTCCGTTATCATTTCTACAAATAGTAGAAAATCCTCTCCATAAACTTTTTCAATCCATTGATCTTGATAATCATACATACCGGAATCAATATCCTCGATTGGTCCAATTGGCAATAAACAATATCGCAGAATTTTCTTTATTGCATACCAGTCCCTCTCTCCGTTATTTTTATTACGTGGATGGGAGAATCCGCATGTTATCAGTGTAGGCTTTCCTTCCAAATCCTTAGGTCGTGCTGTTTCAAAGTCAATCAGAGTAACGTCTAAATCTTCGGATATGATGATATTTGCTGGTTGTAAATCTCCCATTCCTACACCATTTTTATGCATTTCTTCAACAATAGACACCAATTTAGTAAGAATATTATGTATTTTGTTCTTGTAGACTTTGATATCACCATTATTAATAAAAGGGTAGTTCGCTACAATCCAGGATTCTAAGTCAATTCCATCCACATACTCTTCCACAAGAAAACTATGTTTCCAATGTGTAAAGTAATCTAGTATATTTACAATTCCATCTACTTTCGATAGCTTTGATAACGCATCAAGTTCCATTTTTTGTCTTTCTAATGCATCAACTTTTTGACCATCCAATCCTGATTTTGGCCTTGCTTCTTTAATAATGACTTTCTTTTTATCTTTCTTCCTTTCTGTCAAATAGATTCCTCCACCATTCGTAAAGCGAAGTGCACTTTGAAATTCGTATTCTTCAAATTTATTATTTTCTACTTCAGCCTCAATAGATGTGGTGTTTAAAGAATCTAAATACTGATCAAATTCTTTAACAAAAGAAGGTACTTTATAGTAAGGAACCCTTTCGTCTACAAGCAATTCACCATTTTCATCTTTCATGCACAATTCGCCTTGTTCGTTGAATATCATTGCAAATCCGCCATACCTATAGTAAACATTGCTGTTTTTCCAACATTTGTCACTCAGAATGTATGGACCACTCTCAAAAGAATGAAGAGTGGTATATAGTAGATCTAATAAATTTAAAAAATCATCGTCACTAGGAGGATAGATCGTAATAAACTTTCCCGAACTTGCTCTATTTGCGGTCTTTGAGTTTGTAGTAAGATAATCCCATTCGCTTGCAAGATGTTTGAAATGGACTTTACGTTCAACCAATATATTACTGACTTTCTGTAAAATCTGTTCGGCATTATCAAGTGTTGCACTAATATGGATTTTCCAGCCTTGAGCTTGCAAGGATTGTTCTTTAAACATGTACATTTTCCATACGGAATTTTCTTCCTTGCTCACTACACAATCATCTGATAAATTTGTCACATTAAATTCTCTCTCAGTAACGCTTGATTTGTTAGGAGTGAAATATTTCGAGTTTTCATTTAAATAATCATAATAAACCATGTTTGCCTTCATGATATACGCTCCTCTCATAAATGATTTATGTACCTCTCCCAATCATTTGTAAGCTACATCTTATTTATTCGTCTCAATCAAAAGGACCTAGTTGAAGTTACCCTTCAACTAGGTCTTCTCTGAAGAAGCACTTTACAACCATTACCCCCATGGCCAATGGCAAATGTTACTATACAATGACCACCTAGCAGCTGCTTCACTTGCCTCGTTTTGAGGAAGTTTTTGTAAATTCAGTACTTGATTCATTATCATTCACCTCCTTCCAAAATTTAGATGAAATGTCGTGACTATTATAAAGCTTGTACTATATTAATGCTCCGCTCTTCATCGCAAACTAAAATTCTAACCACCTTTAAATCGAATCTATATTACATATTTTAACAATAAGTGGATATTATTGTCAAATGAATTCGAAATCTGCGATATATTCAGTAAATTTCCCAAATAGCTGATGATACCAGATTCTTGGAGAGTCACCTCTACTGAGTTTTTCATCTTTTATTTGGGGAAGAGAAGCCTACGAAAAAAAGTAGACTACAAGAAATAGTTGATGTAGTCTACTTTCTCTTTAAACCTCAACGCTTAACGCGCAATCGTTGTATGAGCCAACTCCTCTGTCACGGTACAGACCGCACTCGAATCCCAGCTACCCTTGCCTTGTGCTTTCGCTGCCTCATACATTTGCGCAACCGTTCCTCCAACGAGAACAGGCACTTGCTGTTCACGTGCGGTTTGCGCATAGAGCTGCAAATCTTTGTGCATATGATCCAAGGAAAAGACTGTATTTTCATACGTACCATACAAGATGTTAGGCCCAAAAACAGAGAGCACACGATTGTGGGCAGAGCCTTTGTCCATGACTGCTGCCAGCTTGTGTGGATCGACACCTGCTTTTGCCCCGACACTGAACGCCTCGCCCAACGCTGCTGTGATGACGGCAACGACTGAGTTGTGACAAAGCTTCGCAACTTGTGCGGCGCCGGATTCCCCCAGATAAAAAATTTCCTTTCCAATTGCCCTGAGATAGTCCATGATTTCTGGAAGCTTGGCCTCATCACCGCCGACCATAATGGTCAACGTTCCAGCAGCAGAACCCGCAGGTCCTCCACTCACCGGACAATCGTAGTAGTAGATCCCTTTTTCTACGCCGTGCTGATTCAGACGTTTTGCTGTAGCAGGATCGATCGTACTTGTATCAAACACGAAACTGCCCGCCCCTAATGATAAGAAAAGTCCGTCCGTACCCAGCATGACTTCCTCAACAATCGCAGGACCTGGAAGCGAAGTGAAAACGACACGTGCTACGCTACCCACTGCCCGTGGAGACTCGACGACTATCGCTCCTTTTTCCTTCGCCCAGGCTTTTGCTGCCGGACTTGGATCATAGGCATACACGTGGTAGCCTTTTTGCAATAGATTACAGACCATCCCTTTACCCATTGCACCAATGCCGATTACACCAATCGCTTCCATCTTCGCTCCTCCTGCTTTCCCTATACTTATGGTCGAATATAAACGGTTTTTGTCTCGACGTAAAAATCGAGCGCTGACTCCCCTTGCTCTCTCGGCCCCAATCCCGATATCTTTTTGCCACCAAACGGAAACTGTGATTCAAAATGAGTCGACGGCATATTGACATGCGTGACACCTGACTGAATGCCTTTGACAAATTGGAAAGCTTTTTGCAAATCGTTCGTAAAAATCGTGGAGGATAAACCAAATTCCACCTGGTTAGCCACTTGCATAGCATGTTCGAAAGAGTCCACATCGATCACAGCGATCACAGGGCCAAAAATTTCTTCGTTGGCAATCGTCATCTCCTGTGTAATGCCGGTAAATACCGTCGGTGCGACGAAGTAGCCCTGGGCGAGATCACCTTCTACCAGGCGCTTACCCCCACATTCCAGTACGCCACCTTCTTCGATCCCCTTTTGTACATAATGGAGATACAAATTAAGCTGATGCTCGTCCACTACTGGACCGTTATGATTCTCTGGATCAAAACCATTTCCGACTTTCAAGCTCTTCGCTCGCTCGATCAGTTTTGCTTTTACTTGTTCGGCTACTTCGGGAACGACCAATACGCGACTGGTCCCCGTACAACGTTGCCCATTATCGAAGAATCCACTTAGTACGATGGAATCGATAGCGAGGTCAATATCAGCGTCCGCGAGAATGATCGCCGGATTTTTCCCACCCATCTCCGCCTGAATTTTGCCCCCTCTGGCTCCAACTGCTCTCCCCAAGGCAAGTCCTACTTCAGAAGAACCGGTAAAGGAAATGCCTTTGACCAGTGGATGATTCGCCAATTCATCACCAATTACCGCACCCGGTCCTGTTACCAAATTCACTACACCACCCGGTACGCCGCTCTCAATCAGGAGCTCTACCAGCTTTACGCTAATCAAGGAGGTGTTGCTTGCTGGCTTGAACACAACCGTATTGCCTGCGAGGATAGCCGGGACAATCTTCCACAAGCCAATCCCCAATGGAAAATTCCAAGGCGCAATAATCGCGAAAACCCCGATTGACTCTCGCACCGTGTAACCAATTACTCGTTCATCAAAGGAAGGCACCGTTTGACCTGTCAGGCGAGTGGCTTCCCCAGTCAACTGCTTCATGGAAGTGATTGTCTTGGTGACCTCGCCTCTCGCTTCCCGCAAAGTTTTTCCGACTTCGCGGGTAATCGTTTCTGCGAGGTCTTCTTTGTGTTTTTCCAATAAGTGAATGAGGGAGAACAAGAATTCTCCGCGTGAGGGAGCCGATTTTTGCGACCATTCACCAAAAGCATTGGCAGCAGCTTCAATGGCAGAACGCGCATCCAGCCCGTCCGATTTTTGAAAATAACCGAGAACCTCATTCGTATTGGCAGGGTTCGTACTAGGGAAAACTTGCCCAGTATGGCTCGTCACCCAAGCGCCATCGATGTAATTATTGTAGGTTGCTGTCAAATCGTCTCCCACCTTCCGTATCTTATAGGAGTATTGTATATAGCAAAAATTATGAATACAATGTATATACAGACACTTATTTCCAACTATAAATGTGTATTTCTCTACATGGAGGACACGTGGATGAATTCATTTTCGCTCCTGCTTCAAAAGCTGCACGAATGGTTTGGTGATCAGCCATTTTCGATCTGGTTCCAATTTTCGCGTGATCGACATTTTCGGCTTATTTTTTCCTCTTTCCATGAAACCGCTGCCACAAATATTCCCCCTACGACAGTACCTCGCTGTGACGGCGATGCTAGCCACATGCGTTATACATATGAGTCTCTTCCCTCCCAACAGATGTACCGTTTTTTCTACGATAAGGAAGGACAAGCTGTTATTTGCCTTGCACATAAAGCAAACCAATCAGTCATCCTTACCTCTGACCAACGGGAACTACTGTGGTTCGGGATTCACCTGTTGTTGGCAGAAGAAAAAATGACTGCCAAAGCGGAGGAAAGCAAGAAGCTCTTTGAAGGGATTCGCTCCATATCTGCAACCCTCGACGTTCACCAAATCATCCGTGGCATCATTGGTAACGCACTGGCTGTTATCCCGGCTGCTGATGCAGGTCTTTTGCACTTGTATGATCCCACTATCGACCGATTGATCCCGAAAGCGACCGTCGGTTTTCATGATACGGTGTTCAAGGATCTCAAAATGCGGGTGGGCGAATCCATCGCGGGCAAAGTGTTTGAAGACGGTATCCCGCGCATGTACAAAACCAGTCAAGAAACAACCTACGCGATGAAGGACATCTCCGCTGACAACTTTCACTCCCTGAACCACGCAAAAACATTGCGAGACTTGAATGGATTGCTATGCGTTCCAATATCACGTGAAGAAAAGCGTATCGGCGTGCTGGTTCTGCATCAGTTTTATCAGGAAAATGTGTTTACGGAGTACGACCTCGACCTCCTCCAAGGCTTCGCAGACCAAACTTCCATTGCCCTGCAAAATGCCGAACTCTATGCAGAAGTCAAGCGAGCGTATGAACATATGGCTGCCATGAGTGCCCAACTGCAAGCTAAGCATGATGATTTGATACAGCGCAACCAGATCCATGAATCGATCAAGCAGTTGTCCCTGCAAAATAAAGGGGCAGGAACAATCGTAAAGACCCTCAGCAAAATGACAGGCCATTCCATCTATTTTGCCGATTGGCTTGAGCAGAAAATGTATCCGGAAAAGAGTGTTTTATTTTTTAGCTGGGATGAACTGTATTCATTGCTGAACAAAAGAAGACAGCCTGTTTCCGTCAGCCTGTTCTCTCCCGCTACTGGTGACGATCAACTGTTTTGTTTGTATCCACTAATCAATGGGAGCATCTTTCTCGGATGTCTCATGATTCCCTTAGATGAATGCGGGCTATCTGATCTTGCACGAATGACGGTCGAGCAAGGGCGTGCTGTGCTCATACTCGATTTGGTGAAAAAGCAATCGATCAGCTCCGTGCTGTACAAGCGAGCACACGATCTTTTTCAAGAGCTGATTGCAAGCAAAGGCAATGAACTGGTTGACCGCGCCCGTTCGATGGGGTTACAGCCGCAAGCAAAATACTACGTAGTTTATGCCCATCTGACGCAGTGCCACGATCTGGCTTTGCTAGAAGCAAACATTCATCGGCTCATTACCCGTTGGAAATGGGAGTTCAGTAAAACCCAGATGTTTGTCTACGGATTCCATAACCATGTCACGCTTCTTATTCGGTCTCTCGGGTCCCGAGATGGCAAGGACATCCGGGAGAGGCTACAACAGGCGTCCTATGAGTGGGAACTTGGCAAGGAAGCATCGTTATCGATTGGTGTTGGAAGTATGGCAAGCGGGATTGAGCAAATCAGCAAAAGCTACGAAGAAGCCAAGAAAGCCGCTCACTACTTGACCAACCGCAGCCGTTATGGTGTGGTGCACTACAAAGACCTGGGCGTCAATCGCCTCATGCTGAACCAGAGTCAGGCCGATATTGATGCATTCATTCAAGATGTGTTTGCGCCATTCTGGCAAGACCCGGAAAAATATCAGGAATGGGAACAGACGATCATGACCTATATGAAATACAGTCAATCCCCTCAACTCACCGCCAAGGAGCTGCACATTCACGTCAATACGTTGTATCAGAGATTACGCAAAGTCGAGGAGCTTCTTCATATCGATTTGCGCAATCCGGAAGACTTGCTGAAATTACAGCTCGCTTGTCATTTGCGCCAGGAAGGATGAATCGAAAAAGGCAGGGGTAGCATTGGACAGAAAAAAGTCCTGGGCTACCTTTTGTTTACCATAATAAAATTATGTAAATAATGAAATTTCTCCTTGTAATATTTGGATATTCATCCATAATGAACATGGGGGCAACAGACAACAAACACCCCAGAGATTCGCGCCCTACTCTAGGTAAAGGAGTGATGATGTTTTGGATTCGCAAAAACAAATGGAAAAGCATATGAGAGGTTCCAAACGATAATTTCATCCCTTCTCTCATATGCTATGGGAGGAAATGAACGAAATGTTTGCTCAAAAAATGGTTCAAGGAACGGAACTCACAACTGATAGCTTCCATAGCGCGACCGATCTGTTTGAAGCGTTGAAGCATCATGTATCCATCAAAGGCGTTATTGCAGGTGTGATTCCCGGTAGAATATTCCTGTCAAATGACGCGAGATCAGCCTTCTTGACAAGCCCCCAAGGTATTTTTCTAGGAGGCAGTGTTGATAATCCGCTCTTCTTTAAAGAAGTGAATGCATTGCTCAAAGAGGAGATTTTACCGCAGCTTGCTGCTGATGAACAGCTTGACTACGTCCTGTTTTATCCTACGGATGAGAAGTGGGATGACATTCTCGATATCGTGATGAAAGATCTATTTCCCATGCGAAGTGGACGAATGATCTTTACTCACCATTTACAGGATCTGTCCCCTCCTGTTGACAATCATATTGTCCCGATAGACAGCACCTTTTTGAAGCGTAAAGAATGGATAGGTATTGAGGATGTTCTTGATGAAATAGCAGAGAACTGGCCATCCATTGAAGCCTATGAAGACAAAGGCTTCGGTTGTGCCGCAATTCAAGATACCGATGAGGGGCCTACCATTATTAGTTGGTGCATGACGGATTGGGTAGTAGAAGACGAATGTGAATTGGGTATTGAAACCGATGAGGATTATCGAGGTAACGGATGGGCTCGAAAGACAGCATTGGGTGCTCTCTCACTCGCCAAACAACGCGGAATCAAAAAAGTGGGATGGCAGTGCTGGTCAAATAATATAGGTTCACAGCGAACAGCCTTGTCTGTCGGTTTCGAGTTGCTCGCGGATTTCCCGGTTCTGTTCGGATGGAACCTTCCTTTAAACAATTTCCTTGTCAACGGCAACCACTATATGCGAGGCGACCTGAAATATGGCGTGGAAAAAGACTACCCCCGTTCCGGATGGAGTTATGCCCAAGCACTTGATAAAGGCTGGGATTGGGATGGCGATCCGGCCTTGTATTGGAATGCTGCTTGCATGTTCTATCTCAGTGGTGAAGAGGACCGTGCTAGGCATTACTACAAAAAGGCTATCGAGTACGGCTGGGTAAGCATTCACCACCCGCATTATCATGATTATGTGTACAGAGAACCGGACAGCGAGCAGATCGCTCGTGTTCTTGCTGAATCCGTACGATAATGGAAACGGCCGCCGTTTATCGGCGGCTTTTTGCTGAGCTCATCCATTTTCCCTCTCGTTCTCTGCCTTTGACTGAAAAAGAAATGGCTTGCCGTTCAAGTAGTTTTTGATCATTGGTATTGCATAGGGCTGTTCTTCTTTTAGCCCCTCAGTTTCTCTGGGGTCAGGAGCATGGTGACTATAATTTTCAATCATGACCATCACCGCGAAGCTCTCTAGTGAAGGAAGCCAGTCCCCTTCTAGTTTCCGCAAACTCTCGTAGCCTTTTATGACTAGCTCTCTTTGTGCAGGATATAAACCCAAAATGGTATGGGCGATATCATAAAGATAGTGACCAAACCCACATCTTCCAAAATCAATCGGATGAGGATCACCGTTGTGAAACACGATGTTGCCTTGGTGCAGATCGCCGTGAATGATTCCATAGTGGCTGCTATTCTTGTCCAATTTGGCGAGACAAGTGAGTATTTTATCCGCCGCCAATTCATATAGCTCGAATTCTTCGTCTGTCAGAAACCGTTGGTAATGCTCCGTCAATCTAGCCATGGCCTCCTTGAAGCTATCCGCTCCCCAGATCGGACGTGTAAATTCAGGGGGAAATTGGAAATCCTGAGATACGGTATGCAGCTTTGCTAACAGGACGCCCTCTTTGTAAACTTGGTTTTCCGAAAGCTCTTCATCTGCATGCTCCCCTGTGACCCAACGCATGACGGATACGAATACACAGTCACCATTCGCAAGATCGATGCTCACTGTCTTGGAACCATTGCGGCACTCAATTCCCGTTGGAATCGCTATCTCTATTTTTTCATGCAAATAGCTGAGCCAAGCAAGCTCGGAATCAATTTCATTTCTGTTCTTGTTTCCATGTATGCGGAGTAAATAGGTACCATCCTTCTCTGTTTCGATCACAAACGTGCAAGTATCGGATAGTTGATTGAAACGAAGCCGTTCCCCATCCAAGTCGTATTCGTGCATCGCCCTTTGTACGATTTGCTGCGACTGGGCCACTACCTTCTCGATGTCATCTTCAGACTCCAACTGAAATAACCTCGTCATGCGAATCCCCCTATCACTATATGGATCATATGCTTACATTCGTTTGATTTCCGCCATACTCCTCTTTCCTTTTTTTCGCTTGACTCCAACCTAAGGTCAGACTGCAAACTCAACTTCAGGAGGTGAATCGCCATGTTGTATACCGTTAACGAGGTAGCCAAACTGTCTGGTACCACAATCAAAACACTGTATCATTATCAAAAGATTGGCTTGCTGATGCCCAAAGTCGTTACAGAAAATGGATACAGATATTATGGTGAGAATGAACTCAAGCGGTTACAACAAATCTTGTTTTATCGTGAGCTTGATTTTCCGTTGGACAGCGTTAAAGCTGCACTCGATCACGAACCAGACAGACTTCGTTGTTTAGGTGAGCAGCAAGCGATGTTAAAGGCACGCCAGCTTCGATTGGAGCGCATCTTGGTTACTTTAGAAGAAACGATTCGACACGAAAGGAAGAGAGGAAATATGTCCACTGAGAACATGTTTGATGGATTGAACGAGGAAGAATGGAAACAGGCATTCACTCAACAAAATGAGCATTTGCTGGAAGCGTACGATTTTCAATTGGATACAGAGAATCTGGACGTGGCTTCTATGAATGAAAAAGCTGCTGAAGCGACTGCTTTCATGACGTCTATGGCAGCGGCGTTGAAAAACAACAAAAGAGTCGACGATGAAGCAGTAGTTTCTGCGATCGAAAACCACCTTGCTTTTTTACAAAAAGACCATCCGATTGATGCGAGAGCTTTTGCCGAGCAGTCAAGGTTTTTCCTGTCAGATGAGTTCCACCGCACTATGTTGGAAGAACAGCAAACGGGATTAAGCTACTACATTTGCATTGCTGCCGAAAATTACGCATCCAAGTGAAGTGTAGGTAAACGATCGTTTAACACTTAAACCGGGTGAGCTGCAACTCCCCGGTTCCTTGTTTCGATTCCTATCTGCTGCCTTAGAATACCGCCCTGATAATATGCTCCTTGATTAGCGTCCATCGATCACGAGGATTCGGCATGAATTCCGATGCAATGGCTACGACGAGGTTTTTTTCTGGGATGCAACAGATAACATTACCGCCATCGCCCAGTGCAACGTATGCAAAAACACCGTCCTCTTCACGCAACCACCATAGATACCCGTATTGATTGGGATTCATCGCTGTCGATTCATCTATCCAAGCCTCTGGCATGATCTGATGATTGTTCCAACAGCCACGATTCAGATAGAGCCAACCAAAACGTGCCATGTCACGAGGAGTTAAGGTAAGCCCCCACCCTCCTGTGGAATTGTTGTTTGGATCTTTCACCCATCCTCTCACATCTTTCCCGAATAAATCTTCAAACGCAAATGCCTTCATCTCATAATCAGGGAGTTCTTCCATGCCGATGGGTGCAAACAAGCATTCGTTTGCGAATTCTCGGGCACTTTTTCCTGTGCTGCGTGTAAGGACGGCAGAAAGCAGGTGCGCGCCAGCGGTCGAATACTTAAACGCTCCAATCTCTCCCTTTTGACCGAGCATATCCAGGGTATATGTTACCCAATCGGATTGCATACACATTTTGTCCAGTGGTTCGTGCCAGTCCTCAAAAGCATAGGGGGCTGTCATCGTGAGAAGATGGCGGATGGTGATTGCTTGTTTTTGCGTATCAGTATGATCGGGTGCATAGTCAGGAAAAAATTCCAGCACCTTTTGGTCGACATTTTTGATAAACCGTTTCTCTATGGCAATACCAATGAGAGCAGATAGAATACTTTTCGTTACAGACGCTACATGGTGCCTATCTTTCGGTCCATAGCCATGATAGTAGCTTTCATGGGCGATATATCCATTTCTCACAATCATGATCCCGTTTATGTTGCTGTACGCGGATTTTATGATAGGATCTAGCTCTGCTAGTTTTTCAGCGTCTATGTTCAAGAGGGCCGGGTCTACTGCTTGCCATTCTTTCGTGGGCCAATTGCTTCTTTGCATGATCATTCTCTCCTCAACAAGTGAATATCATTTTTTTCTGACTGGAAAATACACTTCCGTAATAAGCTTCTCAGGAACACTGGCTTGATCGGGTTCGGTTACATAGACTTCGTAGGGCGATCTCACCAATTCATAGCCTTCATTTTCTACCCACTCCCGCAATCTGGCATATACCGCAGTCAATTCTGAGTACGGACCCTTACATACAGACTTTGCACAAAGTCCCCCAGGCAAATCTTTTGTTACCTTTACCTCCTCCGCGACCGGGAGTGCAAACTCGGTATCGTTTCCGGCAGGATTGAATTCAGCGCTGTGATAAATCGTCATCGGCGTACCGAGCAAGGTGAGCTTTTCAGTCGCAATCCTTTCATACAGCTTACTAAAATATTGACCATACCCTGTTGCATAATCATCACTCGTCATCATCTGGCGTAAAGAAACAATATGGATTGGCTGGGTCTCCACAAGCTGTACTTCTATGTTGTCAAGGTATGACATCATGGAGATGCCCTGCTCCATTTTGGAAAGATCATGGTTCAGTTGTTTTATGGTATAGTCCAAAGCGTTTCGTTTTTCGGACATTTCCCTTTGCTTGCGAAGAAGGGCGGAAACAAGCTTCTCCTCCGACTGATCTTCTTCCCATTCCAACATGGCTTTTATTTCGTCCAGCGAAAAATGATACGATTTCAAACGGTTGATGAAGAGCATCTTTTTCAGTTGCTTGATGGAATAATACCGATAGCCATTTTCAGGATTAATCTCGTCCGGGTTCATTAGTCCTATTTCAGCATAATAACGGAGCGTTTTGGTAGACACTCCGCATATCTTTGAGAATTCTCCGATTGATAGCACGGGTTCACCTCCATTGTTCATTCCGTATCGCTATTCTACTTATACCCCTTCCCCTAAGGGCAAAGTCAACGGCATGTATAAAAACTTACATGCATAAACGATGTAAAGTTTGATTTGCAACTGTTTTTTCCCTATTTCTTGGCAACGAATGCACAAATAATAGTCTTACAGCGAAGTTTGCTACATGAATAGAAAAAGAGATAGGAGTTCGCTTTTTATGTCACAATCCGAAAAACGTAATCACTTCATTATCCTTGCTTTGGCACTGGGCTTACTGATGTCTTCCCTCGACAATACCATTACCTCGGCGGCCATTAGTCACATTATTAAAGATATCGGTGGCTTTGAAAGCATGAGCTGGGTCTTCACCTCGTACGTGTTAGCCGCCACCAGTACGATGCTTATCTTCGGGAAAATGTCCGATCTATTTGGACGCAAGTTATTTTACTTACTTGGCATTACTATTTTTCTCATTGGGTCGGCACTTTGTGGCGTTGCCCAAAGCATTGAACAGCTCATCGCTTTCCGTGCCCTTCAAGGAATAGGTTCAGGGGCTCTCTTTCCCATTACTTTCACAATCCTGTTTACGCTTTCCTCTGATCCGAAATATACAGCGCGAATCTCCGGCGTGTTTGCCGGTATCTTTGGGCTCTCTTCTATCGCTGGACCTCAAGTCGGGACCTTGCTCTCGGATTATTTTGGGTGGCGTTGGTGCTTTTATGTCAATGTTCCGATCGGTTTGCTGTCTCTAGTAACGCTTCTGTTTTCCCTGAAAGAATCCCGTTCTCATACAAAGCCAAAGATTGACTATTTGGGTACCGTTACATTAATCGTCACCTGTATAGCTGTCATGCTGGCGCTTGAATGGGGAGGAAAAGCATATGAGTGGTTTTCGTGGCCAATCATCTCACTATTTGCACTTGCCGCAATAGTGGGGATTGCTTTTATTATGGTAGAACGTCATGCACAGGAACCGATCCTTCCCCTCCAAATTTTTCAAAATCGTATGGTGGTCGCGACTTGTATCGCCTGTCTTTCTCAAGGTGCTATCATGTTTGCCGCCATCACTTATTTGCCTATTTTCGCTGTAGCCGTACTTGGATATCCAAACTCCAATAATGTTTTAACACCGTTGATGCTCTCTTTGACGGGAGGTGCCGTGGTATTCGGAATGTTACAAACAAAATTTTCCTTTCGATCTCTCATGGCGTTCTCTATGCTCGCTTGTGTAGTAAGTTCTATTTTGCTTATGTACGTTTCACCTGGCATTTCCTTCTTTTTCTTAACGCTCTTGATGATTTTGTTCGGGTTTGCTGCAATCGGGCCGTTAATGAGCATTGCACAAAACGCGATAGTGCATTCGGTCGATAAAAAATATATGGGCATTTCTTCCTCGATCGTTGGGTTTTGTCGGAACATCGGAGGCGTTCTCGGTGCATCAATCACGGCTGCTGTTGTGAACCAAAATTATGCGAGTATCGTGTCCAAGGGGGCGTCTTTACATGGCATTTCCTTGGAGAAAGCAACTGATCTGCTTAACCCTGAAGTTCTCATGCGTGAGCCTTTACAGATCGAGCCGAGTGTTCATTCTTTTCTAAGTAATTCTCTAGGTAGCGCCATCAATCATGGTTATATCGTGGGATTGATTTTCGCCGTAATTGGTTTCTTTTCCGTACTATACGCAGGCCCTGGCAAGCTTGAGCGTCATAAGCAGGGTGTCGAATCATAAAGGTCTACGTTTTTTTGCGCGGCATCACTTTCTAAAAATGGAAGTATGTTGTATGGTAAAGTATATGCATTTAGAAACCATACTTCCCAAAGGAGAGTGTACATTGTGCGTGAAACCTGTGTTCCGACTGGCGTGGAGCTGAGAGACACTGGCTTTGGATATACGTTGTCTTTAATAGGCGGGAAATATAAAATGATCATTTTATATTGGCTAGCTGAAAATAAAGTGATGCGGCATAATGAGCTGAAGCGCAGTATCGGTACCATTTCCTTTAAAACGCTGAGCTTGATGTTAAAAGAGCTGGAGGCAGATGGCTTGATCATCCGCAAGGAATTTCCTCAAGTCCCTCCCAAAGTGGAATATTCCTTATCTGAGCGTGGCCTTTCTCTCATACCGTTGTTAAATATGATGTGCGACTGGGGTGAGAAGAATAGCTTGCCCCCTCAGGAGGATGTAAAGCAGCAGGCATAACGATTGTTTCTAACAGGAAAAGAAGTATCTCCTAACCGAGGAAATACTTCTTTTTTCATGGGCTTCTTACAGGTTATCAACGAATTTCAAATAATCTTGCGCGCTCTTATCCAATACGCTGCCGGTCGGCTCAAGTTCTTGACCAGGTACATTTTCCCCTGACTCAGTCTCCGTACCATAATACGCAAAGAATGAACGATAATCCGCATGACAATAGCGGAAGGTTGTTTCAAAAGGGGTCAAAATTTGCTCCAGTGTATACCGATATCTTCCCTCTTCCTGATAATCCTCTTTTCTAATTCCAGCAGATACGGCTAATGCAGCTTTGCGATTCTTTAATTTATCGCCTCCCTTTGAACCGTACGCCCACCCATATGCAAAAACATCATCCAGCCATTTTTTCAGCAGCGGCGGACAATTAAACCAGTATACCGGAAACTGTAAAACAAGATTCCCATGCGATTCAATCCATTGCTGTTCTTTTTCCACATCAATGTTTCCATCTGGGTATGCCTTATGCAATTCATGTACGGTATACTTTTCTGGATATTTTTTGAGTTCTTCTACCCATCGCTTATTGATGACGGATGTTTCGATGCTTGGATGAGTGACGATGACAAGAGTTTTCAAAATAGCGTCCTCCTTGAAGGGTTGTTGTTTTATGAGTATAAGATGCTTGCTGCAAATTTGTAAGTATGCACATTTTGTTCAGTTACTTACATAAAGGTGAGTGTAAAAAACAGAAAAAAGCCTCCCCGCGACCTAATGATCTTAGGTTCGTATCGTGGGGGAGGCCTCTTTGCAAATGTTTGATATGAGCTTTTTCTCCATATACAGAGAGCCTTTAATCGGTTGATGCGAACGATGCCAGCTCAGAGATTTTTCCAGGAATAGGCTAAACGGATATATTCTCCTCCTCTATAGCGATAACTTCCCTTGCTGCTTCTATGAAAGATAATATGATTGGTGAAAGCCACTTGTCTTTATGCCATAACATCTGTGTATACACGCGCAAGTCCGGAATTTGCCATGGAAGAGCAACAAGTTCGCCCCGTTCAACTTCCGCTTTCGTTGTCATCTCAGGAAGAAAGGCAATACCGATTCCCGTAATTGCACATTGTTTAATGGCTTCGGCATTTTGAAATTCTAAATACGTAATACTATCAATGCCCTTTCTCTCAAATTGCCGGTCAAACATGGTTCGATAGGGACAACCCTTTTCATTTGTCAGGAACACTTCTCCGTGAAAATCTTCCAGATGCAGTACAGTTCGTTTCGAGAGTGGGTGGTCTGGAGCGGCGAAAAATCGGAAAGTTTCTTCTACCAACGGCTCCACTGCAAGTGCGCTCGAGTGTATGGATTCGTCCAACATAAAGACGACATCCGCGGTGCCCTCAAGGAGCGCTTGCTTGAGTTGCTGATTGGAAACAGAGCGGAAGATCAGACGCACTCCCGGATGGCGCGAACGAAATAGGTGAAAGACAACTGGAAGCCGATAGGCGCAAAGAACCTCGTTGGCACTTATCGTTAGGGTGCCGCTTAGATTTTCATTGTCATGAACGACACTGCGAGCTTCGTCCAATTTGTTAAGTACGCCTTGGATATGTATTAAAAAGCGTTTTCCCGCAGTTGTGAGAACGAGCTGCTTGCCCAAGCGGTCAAAGAGACGAACACCAAGCTCATCCTCCAATGCTTTTATTTGCATCGTGACGTTGGAGGGGACGTAGCCCAGAACTTCCGCGGCTCGACTGAAATTTAAAGTTGATGCAACCGTGCAGAACGTATTCAATTGGCGCAATTCCATCATACTACCCCCAAATTACTTTCAATAATATTGAATACTACTTTGAATTCTATTCACTTTTATTGAAAATAGCACAGGTCTATACTAAGTACAAGAAATACATTCTAAATCGCGGTTTCAATGTGAGAGGAGCAACTATACGATGGATTATGAAATTTTTGAATTGGGTGACGTAACCTTGCAATCAGGAGTATCGTTACCGAACGCTTTTCTTGCTTATAAGACTTATGGAAAATTGAATGAAAAGAAAGATAATGTCATCGTCTATCCAACTGCTTTTGGCGACCAGCATGTTCAGAATGAATGGTTGATTGGAAGCGGTATGGCACTCGATCCACAGAAATATTTCATTATCGTTCCAAATCTGCTGGGCAACGGATTATCTTCGTCTCCCAGTAACACGCCTCCCCCATTCGACCGAGCTAATTTTCCGCAGGTAACCATCTATGACAACGTCAAACTACAACATCGGCTGGTGACCGAAAAATTCGGTATTCAAAAAATCGCTCTCGTAGTTGGATGGTCAATGGGAGGCATTCAATCGTTCCAATGGGGGGCAAGTTATCCAGATATGGTGGAACGAATTGCACCTTTCGCCGGAGTTGCCAAGACTTGGCCCCAAACGTTTTTGGTTCTGGACGGAATGAAAGCTTCGCTCATGGCTGCAGTTGGCTTCGATTCAAGTAAACTAAACCAGTTAACTTCTGCAGACATGCGCGCCGTTGGTCGTGTCTATGCGGGATGGGGGTTATCGCAGGCGTTTTACAGAGAGGAACTTTATCGGGAGTTGGGCTATGACACATTGGCAGATTTTGTGACTGGCGTCTGGGAAGATAGCTTTATGAAGATGGACCCGCACAATGTCCTAGCTATGTTATGGACAGGTCAATTTGCAGATATTAGTGCAAACCCTGCCTATAACGGAGATTTCCATAAAGCGCTCAAAAGCATTAAAGCGCTTACCTGCATCATGCCAGGGAGTACGGATCTCTTCTGCACAGCGGACGATAACAAATACGAGGCTACGTTTATACCTAATGCTGTTTTTCATCCTATCGAGTCGATCTGGGGCCATTTTGCCGGTCGCGGAATCAACAGTGCCGATAATACATTCATTGATGACAACCTAAAAAGCTTGTTGGCGCTTAGTCCAAACGGATAGAGTATTCCACGTAACGACGTACGGCTTTTCAAAACTACTAAACCAAAATAGATGAATTCTAAAAGAGTTCATTTGGAGGTAATTAGTTTTAGACTACCCTTGTTAAAAGAGCCAGAGGCAGTCCAGGACACGCTAATAGTTCCTAGACTGCCCCTGTTTTTTCATTGACCTAACGAACCCGTTACCGGGATTCAGAGATTTACCGATATTGCGCCAATAGTTTGTCCAGCATTTCTCTCATAACATGAATCAATTCGTTTGGCGCTTTTACCTTTGCATCCGTACCCAATCCAATAAAAAATTGGCCGAAAAATGGAAAGCTGCTCGTGGGGATTCGATTGTCCAGCCACCCCGTGCCGTCTTCTCGAACATGAATTTGCATTTTGTGCGCCGGCCACAGTTCGAGCTCGCATCTCTGCACCCCTATTGCAGTAAGCTCAACATAAAGTTCCATAGCCGGACTTTCCTCTTCTATGTAAGACTCCCAGTTTCCTGTATGCACTTGCGTCAAATCGACCGCTTTCCGTTCGGACAGTTCAACAGATTTAACCCTGTCACAGCGAAACAAGCGAAAATCGCGGCGGTGAAAGCAATAGGCCGGACAATACCAAAACCCGTTGCTGGCATATATTCCGATCGGCTGAACATCTCTTAACTGCTTATGCTGTTTCGATTCGTACTCTATGCGCACCACTTTTTGATCGATCGCAGCATCCAGCAACAAGCTCAAATAAGGCGTGCTTGCATGTCTCATCGGCGTAACCAGATCAAATCGTTCCCGCATCCGGTCGATACGGTCCCGAATATCTTCTGACATATAAGAGTAAAATTTCCTCAACACTGAATCTGTTTCCGCCTCAAACGGAAGATTCGCGTAGTGCCTCAATGCATGGCTGGCAAAAAATACAGCAAGCGCTTCGCCTTCCGTAAAAGCGACCGGGGGCAGCATTCTCTCGTTTAGCATCTTATATCCCCCATTCGGACCGACTTCCGAATAAAAAGGAACCCCTAGCGCGCTCAACTCCTGCATATCCCGCATAATTGTCCGCGTGGAAACTCCAAATTCACTGGCAAGCTGTTTGGCGTTGAAAGACTTCTTTTTGTTGACGGCCATCATAATCTCGATCAGTCTTTTGGACTTTGCCATTATTAACTCCTTTTCAATTATTACGACAAGTATTGTCACTATTGTACGATACGATGCTAATGAAGTCCAAAACAGCAAAAATTGGACAATTTCATTTAAAAGGAGATTGATTACATGTCAATGCGCACAACCTCGTTCATTATGCTGGATGGAAAAGCTGCGGAAGCGATTGAGTTTTACCAGGAAGCGTTGAACTCGAAATTACTGTTCAAAACTACGTATGGGGAAGGCAAGAATGCCGATAGTTTGCCTGAAGATGTGAAAACCCGTATTGCCCATGCCGTGTTGCAAACCGGTGAAAATGATATGATGGTTGCTGATCTCTTTCCGGGGCAACCTTATGTAATCGGAGATCAGGTGAACATTTGTATAACCGCGACGCAACAAAGCGAGATTGAAGAAATGTTTAATAAATTGAGCGAAAAAGGGCAAGTGTTGTTCCCGTTGCAAAAAACTGAATTCAGTCCCTGCTTTGGAATGGTGAAAGACCGTTATAACATTACGTTCCAATTCTACATGAATGATACAACAAGCAGTTGGAGCTGAAAATACAAAGCCTTGACTTGGGAGAGATCCCCAGTTCTTTTATGCAAACTATGAACGAAACGCTATAAAGCTCCGAGGGGAACCCCGGAGCTTTTCTGACCGATACTTTCGGATGATGACTCTATTATAAATCGTACCCGTACCCCCTCTTTTAAACGATGGCTATTCCTTTTTCCCAATCAACAATTCCACTTCTTCGACTTCCTTCGGGATCTGCGATGAGAGCACCTCGCAGCCGTCTTCTGTTACTAACACATTATCTTCAATCCGGATGCCAATCGCTTCTTCCTCTATGTATAGACCAGGTTCAATCGTGATTACCATACCAGGTTGCAAAGCAATATTGTAATCCGGGATATCGTGTGTATCCAATCCAAGGTGATGGGACACGGAATGATAGTAGTATTTGGACAGCTCACTGCTCTCTTGGATGAGACCGAGACGTAGCAGTCCATCCGTCAAGACTTGTTTCGTGACATCATTTAGTTGCGGAAGGGTGACACCTGGCTTTACTGCTTCGATGGTCTTGATCTCTGCTTCGAGCACGAGTTGATAGATCGCTTTCTGGCGATCGGAAAAGCGACCATTTACGGGAAACGTTCGCGAAATATCAGCCGCATAGTAATTCGATGCTGCCCCGAGGTCGAGAAGGACCAAATCACCATCTTCCGCACGCTGATTATTCGCTTCATAGTGCAAGATAGTAGCATTGATCCCACTAGCAATAATCGGTAAATAAGGTAGCTCCCGAACACCATGCGACTTCAACGCGAAATCATAGTGCGCCTCTAGCTCATATTCCATGATTCCAGGACGTGCATGCGACCACATGCGCCGGATTGCTTCATCCGTGATCGCAATCGCACGTCTGATTTCTCCGATCTCTGCCGGACTCTTCACCATGCGCAGTTCCTTCAGCCATGGGCCCGCATCGTGAATCTGCAAGGTCCGGTATTTCTTCTGCGCGTCTTCGGCAAAAATCTCAGCAGGCGTCAGCTCGTCGCTCCACTGATAGCGATGCAAATCAAGATAGAGCGAGTATTTGCCTTCACAACGCCTCATAAAGGTTCCAAAGGACTGGAGCCACTCATCGAGATAATCGAAGTGTTCGATACCAGACTGCTCTTTCGCCTCTTGATCTGATAAGACGGCCCCTATCCATTTCGCTTCCAGCTCATTTGGGCGCTGAAGAAATAACGTTTCGTTCACAATGCCAGCGCGTTTCGTGATCAGGAGAATGAGGTTACTGCGTGCAATACCGGTTAGATAATAGAAGTTGCGGTTCGGTGAAAACAGATATTTATCGTCATGGCTGCGTGTCTTGACACCCCCTGAAAATAGGACAAGTGCGCTGTGATCAGGCATTTTTTCTGCGAGTTTTTGACGGCGATTGATGAACTCTATTGAATTTATGGTTAATGTCATTTGTTTTATACCCCTTCGTTCGTGAATTTCTTCATGGATTGATATAGCTTGTGAAAAGCGCTCTTGATCGTTTTGAGTTCAGTATAATCTGACAATTACCCGCCGACCTCAAATTGAAATAGACCTGTAATGTATCCTCCTTTCTTCTATATTTTAGGATACTTTCAACATTTGGGAAACGAGTTTCGCAATAAACCTTTTATTGAGTCCCAAAAACAAAGAGCAGTTGCTTTAGGCAAGCTGCTCTTTGTTATCGCAGAATACAAACGCATTTTATTAAACGTTACTCTGCCACTCTTTTTGCCCAGCGCAGATCCGGTGTCCCGGTTACACTGAAGCGGATGCCTTCGATCTTTTTGCTGTTGAGGTAGTTTTCGTTATTGAAATAAATCGGGATGACGGGCATGTCCTGCATCAAAATGGTTTCAGCGTCGTGCAGAAGCTTCATGCGTGCTTCCTCGTTTTGCTCAACCTTTGCTTTTTCGATCAGCTCGTCAAATTTCGGATTGGCCCAGTTCGTGAAGTTGCGGGAGCTTTTCCCTGTGTACAACTCCAGCATCGCGAGCGGATCGAGATAATCGCCGCCCCAACCCATACGGGCAATCTGGAAGTTTTTCTGCTTGAACGTATCGATGTACGTTTTCCACTCCTGATTTTCCAGCTTCACTTGCACGCCTATATTTTGCTTGAACATTTCTTGCAGCGCTTCAGCGATCTTCTTATGGTTTTCCGCGGTGCTGTATTTCAGTGTAATTGGCGGAAGCTCTGTCCAGCCTTCTTCCTTCAAGCCTTCAGCTAGAAGTTGCTTCGCCTTGGCCGGATCAAACTGATAGTAAGGAGCCACTTCTTCTCGGAAATCCTTGCCCGAAGGAGTTTTCACCCCGAATGGCGTATAACCGTACGCCGAGAGCTGGCCTCCCTTGGTCACGTTTTTCGTCAGGATATCCCGGTCTATCGCGTAGGAAAAGGCCTGACGAATTTTCGCATTAGTAAACGGCTTTTCCTCTACGTTGAACGTGTACGTATAAATGCTGTAGTCCGGGAATGATTTGTATTCTTCTTTTTCTTTTTCCTGCTCAATTACGTCGATCGGCAGGGAGTCAATCAGGTCGAGCGCTCCTGTTTTGAACATCTGGTAGTAGGTGGTCGCTTCGTTCACCATCTTGAAGTGGACGGTTTCCATCGTTACCTTTTCTTTCTCCCAATAGCTCTGGCTTTTGGCGATTGTCAGTTGACTGTTGTGGTCCCAGCTCTCCACGGTGTACGGGCCATTGGTCACGATGCCTTTCGCTTCGGACGCCCAGTTTTTGTCTGCATCCACGACTTTCTTGTTCACCGGCAGATAGGCGCGACTCATCATGATTTTCGGGAAATAGGTGATCGGGTCTTTCAGTCCGACGATGAGTGTTCGGTCATCCTTTGCTTTGATCTGAACGTCATCCACGCTGCCTTTTCCCGTGTTATATGCCTCCGCGCCTTGTATGTAGTAGAGTGCGGATGGTTCATAGGCGGCAGTCTGCGGATTCAGCACGCGCTTCCAGGAGTATTCGTAATCATGCGCCGTCAACGGATCGCCGTTCGACCATTTCATTTCGGGATGCAGAGTAAACGTGTAGGTTTTGCCGTCCGGGGAGACTTCCACCTTTTCTGCTGCGCCTTCGCTGATGTCTCCATTCTGACTGTATCGATACAATCCTTCATACAGATGGTCAATCACCCAGTACGAGGTGGTATCGGAAGCGAAAGCCGGGTCTAATGTGTACGGTTCCCCCCGCAGGTTAGCGGTCATGACTTGTTTGACGGCTGCCCCCGTCTGTTGATCGGAAGACGCAGCCGGTTTATCGCTGCCGCATGCAGAAAGCGCAGGTACAGCGAGCGCCAGCAATGCGACAAAAGCGAGCAATTCCTTTTTCATGATGATTTCCTCCTTGTTCTCCTCTATCTACTTTACAAGATGGCAAGCGATCCAGTGTCCGTGCCTCACCTCCTTCCAATCCGGCGCTGTTTCGGCGCAAATGCCTTGGACAACCGGACATCTGGTGCGAAACGGACAACCGCTTGGCGGATGAATCGGGCTGGGCGGTTCTCCAGTCAGTACAATCTGCTCCCGCTCTTCGCGCTGGGCTGGATGGGAGACGGGCATAGCCGAAATCAAGGCCTGCGTATACGGATGTAGCGGCGTGGCAAACAACTCCTCGCTCGGTGCCAGCTCCATCATTTGCCCCAGGTACATCACGCCAATCCGGTCGCTGATGTGCTTCACCATTGACAGGTCATGGGCGATAAACAGATACGTGATGAACCGTTCTGCCTGAAGATCGGCTAAAAGGTTGACGATTTGCGCCTGGATAGACACATCCAGTGCGGAGATGGACTCGTCTGCCACGATAAAGCTGGGCTCCACCGCAAGCGCGCGGGCGATTCCGATACGTTGTCGTTGTCCGCCGCTAAATTCATGCGGAAAGCGTTTTGCGTGGCTTGGGTGCAATCCTACTAACTCCAGCAGCCGATAGATGCGTTCTTCTCGCTCTTTTCCTTTTGCCAATCCATAAGAATCGATTCCCTCGGCAATGATGTCGCCCACTCGTAAACGCTGATTGAGTGAGGCCTGCGGATCTTGGAAGATCAGCTGCATGTGGCGATTTGCGTCCCGTCGCTCACGTCTGTCCATCCTGGCGATGTCTTTACCTTGAAACAGGATGCGCCCCGCACTAGCCGGGTAAAGGCCCACGATCGTCCTGCCCAGCGTAGACTTGCCGCAGCCGCTTTCCCCAACGATTCCGAGCGTCTCCCCTCGCCTGATTTCAAAAGAAACGCGGTCAACAGCTCTAACCCGTTGGCCTCCGCCAATCTCAAACGATTTAGCGAGATTCTCCACCCCTATTATGTTGTCAACCATGTTTCTCCCTCCCCATCCACGCTTCTGCTCCCCGGGCACGCGGGTCGTTCAGCCAGCAGCTCGCCTCATGCTTATTGATAAACGAATTCGATTGCGGCATATGCTCCAGGCAAATTTCCATGGCAAACCGGCACCGAGCAGCGAACGGGCAACCAGCAGGCGGACGAAAAAGATCCGGCGGTGTCCCTTCGATGGGGAGCAGCCGCTCTTTTTTGCCTGTATCAAGGCGTGGCACAGACTGCAACAGCCCTTGTGTGTATGGGTGGCGCGGATTGTCAAAGATCTCTCCCACAGGGCCGCTCTCCACCACTACGCCTGCGTACATGACCGCTACATGATCGGCCACCTCTGCGACAACACCCAGATCGTGGGTGATCAAAATGATCGACGTGTTTAACTGCTCCTGCAACTCCCTCATCAGACGAAGAATCTGTGCCTGAATGGTCACGTCGAGCGCTGTCGTCGGTTCGTCGGCGACAACCAACTGCGGTTGGCAAGCAAGCGCCATAGCGATTCCAACGCGCTGCCGCATGCCTCCGCTTAGCTCGTGCGGATATTGTTCAAAACGCCTCGCCGCTTCCGGAATGCCCACCCTCTCTAGCAGTTTCAGTGTCTCTTCCTTTGCTTGCGTCTTCGTCTGCTTTTGATGTTTGATCAGCCCTTCCGCAATCTGTAAACCGATTTTCATCGTGGGGTTCAGCGAAGTCATCGGGTCTTGGAAGATCATGCCGATCTGCGAGCCGCGAACCTGCTGCCATTCCAGCTTCGTCAGCCCAGTCAGTTCACGCCCGCGAAACCGAATGCTGCCACCTTTTACCTGACCGGATCGCGGAGGAATCATCCCCATCAATGCCCGAGCAGTCACACTTTTACCGCATCCGCTTTCCCCGACAATCGCCAGCGTCTCTCCCTCCTTCACAGAAAAGGAAACCCCTCTTACTGCCTGCACCTCTCCTCCGTACGTGCGAAAGGAGACGCGCAGCTGATCTACTTCCAACAATGGTTTCACGATGTACTCCTCCTCATTTCCTGATCCGCGGGTCCAGTGCGTCCTGCAAACCGTCCCCGAGTGCATTGCACGCGAACATGGTAAGCGAAATCATGAATCCCGGAAAAAACAGCCGCCACCACTGTCCGCTCAGCATAACAGCCAGCGCGTCGTTGGCCATGGTTCCCCAGCTAGCGGTTGGCGCCTGCACACCCAGCCCAAGAAAGCTGAGAAACGATTCGGCGAAAATCGCGTGCGGGATCGTAAAAGTCAGGTTGACGATGATGACGCCGATCGTATTTGGCAGCAGATGCTTGATGATGATTTTGGCATGCGAGGTACCCAGCTTTTCTGCGGCCAGTACAAACTCCTGACGCTTGATCTGCATGATTTGCCCTCTGACCAGGCGCGCCATGCCGACCCAGCCGGTTAGTGAAAGGGCAATAATGATCGTTGTGAGACCAGGCTCCAGAACCACCATCAGCAGGATTACCACTAGCAGATACGGAATGCTGTATAGAATTTCAGCTAACCGCATCAGGATGTTGTCCACACGGTCTCCCAGCTTGTTCCTCCCTGCCATGTAACCGGATATCCCGCCGATGATTACGCCGATCACTAGGTCAATGGCAGCTGCCGCCACACCAATAAACAAAGAGATTTGACCACCTACCCAGGTACGTGCCCACATGTCCCGACCCAAGTCATCCGTTCCAAACCAGTGCTCGCCCGACAGCGGAAGATTACCCTTCGTCAATGACTGTTCATGCGGGCTATGGGGTACGAGCATCGGTCCGATGATCGAGAGAGTCACCACTGTTGCGAGCAGGAAAAACCCGAGCATGGCCAGCTTGTTGTGGAATACTCGCTGCAATACCTCCTGCCAGTACCCAAGACTGGGACGTTCACGAATTCCTTCGGATAGTCGGTTTCGGTCTACTGGTCGAAACAGGGAGTCTAGTTGTGTTGCCTGATTGGCCATGTCGTTACTTCCCTCCACTCGTCAATCTGATGCGCGGGTCAATCACCCGATACAGCAGGTCGATGATGTACAAAGTAAAAATGAGCACAAAGCTGTAAAACACGGTTGTTCCCAAAATAACGGGGTAATCGCGGTTAAAAATGCTTTCCACGAAGTATTTGCCGAGCCCGGGAATGGCGAAAATCTTTTCTACCACAAAGGTTCCGGTCATCAGGTTGGCAAACAGTGGACCGATAAAGGTAAGAACCGGCAGCATGGCATTGCGCATCCCGTGTCTAATGACAATGGAAAAGGTGCCAAGCCCTTTCGCCTCCGCCGTGCTTATGTATTCCTGTTGCCAAACCTCAAGCATGCTGGCTCGTACGAAACGGGCGATAATGGCAAGCGGACCGATAGCGAGCGCAAGTGTTGGAAGAATCGAGTGTTCCCAGCTCCCCCACGCAGCAACAGGAAGAAGCTCCCATTTGACCGCCAAGTACTTAATCAACAGTGGCGCCAGAATAAAGCTGGGGACGGAGATCCCGATGATGGCTGCAAACATAGACAAGAAATCCAGCGTTCGATTGTGATAGAGTGCCGCTACGATTCCCAGTGTGATTCCACCTGCCAGCGCGACAATAAACGACTGGAGTCCCAGAACAGCCGAGGCGGGAAATCCCTCTGCTATCAAAGTGTTCACATCCCTCGTCTTGGACTGGATAGATGGCCCCAAGTCAAACTGTAGCAAACCTTTCAGATAGAGCAGGTACTGTACCGTGATTGGCTGATCCAGGTTGTACTCCGCCCGCATGTTCTTTACCACTTCTTCTGGAAGCATTTTGGCGTCAGACGCGAACGGGTCACCCGGAATCAGGTGCATGGTCACAAACGTCACCGTGACAATAATCCACAGCGTAGCAATCATGAGAAAGCCACGCTTGACCGCATAATGAAGCACATTGTTTCCTCCTTTGCATAATATAAAGTAAATAGATTGGAATACTACGAATTATAAATACAGAAAACCCCTCTCCGAAAAGAAGAGGGGTAATTGCACGGTTCCCACCTTCTCATCTCGCAGAATAACTCCGCAGGAATTAGCACCGTAAGGTCAATCAGACCAAGGTTGCCGGGTTTCATCGGGCCAGTCCCTCCACCACTCTCGATAAGAATGTTCTATGAAATTTTGTTTCATCGTAAAATTCTTTTTTATCTTATCATTTTACTCGGATATGTCAATGCTGTTCAATGACAATTGATTTTTCTTTATTTTATTTATGAAAAAAGTAAATCTTCACACACGTTTGAATAGGAGGATGTCAGCCCAAATCTTAATCGTGGTGGCTAGGATTAACAAGGCAAGAATCGTTTGGAGAATCCGTGTGTCCAAACGTTTGCTGACCATCGTACCGAGCGGCGCTGCCATGATACTGGCGATTACCATGATTACGGATGGCCACAGCAATATGTCCCCCGCCATCCCTTTCCCTACCGTCGAACCGATGGAAGAAAGAAAGGTAATGGCAAGAGATGAAGCTATTGTAACCCTTGTCGGAATCTTAAGGATGATCAACATGATGGGAACCAAAATAAAAGCGCCAGCTGCCCCGACAATTCCTGAGGCGCCTCCGACAATCAAAGCGGATAATACAGCTGTTGGTTTATGAAAGATAACCTCTGTCTGTTCTCGCTCGTCCATTCGCTTTTTTGGCAGGAACATCAAGATTACAGCAAGGGTGGCCAGGATGGCGTAAACGATATTGATGGCTTCTGCCGAAAGATATTTTCCTCCATATCCCCCAAGCAAGCTCCCGACAATAATTGAACTTCCCATGTACAGTACGAGTTGGTAATGAATAAGCTTATCTTTGCGCAGAGTCCAAACAGCAGCTAGGGTGGCAAAAAATACTTGGACTGCACTTATTCCGGATACCTCGTGAGCTGTGTAAGCAACGAATCCAAGCGCGGGCGGAATGTACAGAAGCATCGGATACTTGATGATGGAGCCCCCGATTCCGACGAGACCAGAGATAAATGATCCCGCGAAACCGATAACAAACAGTGTGATCACAAGGTCGATAGTCATACGCTCACCCTTTGCAACACCTCACTTCGTTTTATCCTCGTTCTACAACTGCCAAGCCGTCTATTTGCCATTTCAAGATTCCGCCGCTCAAATTCATGACATCCTTGAAACCATTTGCCTGAAGAATGCTTGCTCCAATAGCGGATCTGGCACCGGAACGGCACTGTACGAGAAGCGGCTTATCGTGAGGAATTTCCTCCAGCCGCATAGCGAGCGTACCGAGCATGATGTGCTGTGCATCTGGAATGTGCCCTTCCTTCCACTCAGCCAGATTACGTACATCTACTACGTGAACCTCTCCCTTTTTCACTTGTTCGGCAATCTCCAACGGTGTTACCTCTTTGATTGTCTCGAGTGAAGACACTTCACTTTCCAGTAGCTTGCCGCTGTCGATAAAACCTGTGACATGATCAATCCCTACGGAATGCAAGGCTTGCAAAATCTCATCCAGCTCATCTGGGATGGCCAGGATATGAACCGGGCGATCGTAATCGACGATCCAGCCCGCCCAGTTGGCAAATGACTTGTTATAAGGAATGTGAAGTGTTCCCGCCAAATGCCCGTTCGCAAAATTCTGGAAAGGACGTGTATCGACAATCTGTCCGTTTTCCAGCGTTTCCTTTACCGCTTCAAGCGAGTTGAACTCTTGAACAACAGGGAGTTCGTTGAGCAAGGCAGGGCCTTCCTTATTCACGCGTTTCATTACTGCAAAATACGTTGGTGGTTCTGGTTGTCCATCCAGGAGTGCCTGAACGAATTCCTCTTCATTAGAGTGTAACATCGCCCAGTTAAAGAGCTTTTCATAACCAACGGTAGAAGACGGCACGGCCCCCAGTGCTTTCCCGCAAGCACTTCCTGCGCCATGCGCTGGCCATACCTGCATGTAATCCGGCAGTTGCTTGAATTTTTGGAGGGACTGGAACATGGCTCTTGCACCTGATTCGGACGTACCCTTTATTCCCGCCGCTTTTTCGAGCAAGTCCGGTCTGCCGATATCGCCGACAAAGACGAAATCCCCCGTGAAGATCCCGATGGGCCGATCTGCATTCCCTCCAAGGTCTGTCAAAAGGAAGGAGATGCTCTCTGGTGTATGGCCAGGGGTATGCATGACTTCAAATAGCAAGTTCCCGATAAAAAAGCGATCCCCATCGTGGACAAGCTGATGGTTCAACCCTTCCAAGTATTGATATTTCCAATCTTCATCGCCCTCATTGGATAAAAACAGC
The DNA here is from genome assembly GCF_013284345.1 of Brevibacillus sp. MS2.2. Lineage (NCBI taxonomy): Bacteria > Bacillati > Bacillota > Bacilli > Caryophanales > Paenibacillaceae > Brevibacillus > Brevibacillus sp. MS2.2. The sequence goes on along the minus strand of NZ_JABSUZ010000023.1, from coordinate 3,345 downwards.
TGCGCCTGATGAGCTGCGCCCAGTTCTCTGGCACCAGAGACAAAATCAGCGTGAATGTGAGTTTCCGTGGCGGCTACAATGGTAACCCCTTCTGCTTTGGCAGCTTGAAAATAAGGAGCCAGATTGCGGGCGGGATCGATCACAATCGCCTCCCCGGTTTTTTGGCAACCGACCAGATAAGATGCATGGGCCAGTTTTTCATCATAAAAGTAACGTAACAACATGGCGCATTCCTCCCTTTTACATGTCTATTTTTTGTTTGATTTTTCTGCGAGTACTTCGAGCAACGATTGGGTAAAACGAAGTGTCTTTTGGACAGTGGGATCTTTCATGAGCTTGTAAAGCGTGAAAACGGAAACGGGCTCGCTTTTACGTTCGGCTCGTGCTTTGGCTTCTTGGAAGATAGCTACTCCTTGCTCCACTTGCACGGACACAGGAGCGATGTACGCTTTCATACCGTTGAGCAGATATTGCTGCGATTGCTTATCCTTTCCGAGGCTTTCCAAAAAATCAGCAGCTTGTTCGAAAACATTGATATACGTAACGAGCTTTGGCATCTTATCAAGTAACGTGAAAAGGGCGTCTATCGATTCTTTTTCCACCAAGAAACGGGACAGTTGACCATCTACGCGCTCAAACAAATACCGTAGTGATTCCTGATCGCGCAAGATCGATGTAGCTACTTCAAGTCCCGCTTCGGCTGCCAGGACGGTATCTTTTATCTTCGGGAGCTTTCGGATCAATATGGTGATTGCTTCCTGAACTTCTGGATCAGATAAATCCTCTAAAAACATGTCAGAGCTTCTCTGTTCCTTCCTGTCGTTCAAAATGTTGCTCTCCCCCTCTCTTTCAAAAACTGCCTTACATCAATCCTTTTAACATCCCATTCCAATAAAGGATGGGAAGCAGCTCTCTTTTCATCAGGTACATACTAAATCTCTCTTCAGATTGGTCAAAAGGAAAGGTTTCACACGGTGTCAGGTTGTAATCAAATTCGGCCAGTACCAGTTTGTTGTACCCCGTTACGAGTGGGCAGGATGTATAACCGTCGTACTTGGCAACCAATGGAGTACCATTGATTAGTGCGAGCAGGTTTTTCTCGACAACTGGCGCCTGTTTGCGAATAGCAGCTCCGGTTTTGGACGTCGGAAGATTCGCGCAATCGCCTATGCCGAAAATAGTGGGAAATCTTTTGTGCGCAAGCGTAAATGGATCGACATCCACCCAGCCTGCTGTGTCTGCCAATGCGCTGTTTGCAATAAAATCAGGCGCTTTCATAGGAGGGGTTACATGAAGCATGTCATACTTCCATACCACCTGTTCTTTGGTGTCCAGATTCTCGAATACGGCTTCTTTGGTATCAGCCCGCACTTCCATCAGGTTATGCTTGTATCTGGTTTCGATGTTCTTACGACGAATGACGTTCGTGAGGGTATTGGCATACGTGGGAACGTCAAAAATACTTCCCTTCGCCGATGCAAAAATAATCTCTGACTGGTTGCGAACATGTAACTTGCGAAAGTAATCATCGGCCAGATACATGATTTTCTGAGGGGCTCCGCCGCATTTTACGGGTGAATTCGGGTGGGTAAAAATGGCAGTGCCACCTTTAAAGCTCCGGATAGCTTCCCAGGTACTGTCTACCGTTTGGTAAGCGTAGTTGCTGCAAACGCCGTTCTTGCCGACGGCATCCTTCAGGCCCTTTACCCCCTCCCAATCTATTTGCAGACCGGCAGCAACAACGAGATAGTCATAGGAGAGGACGGTTCCCTGCTCAGTACGAAGCGTGTGCTGTTCCGCTTGAAACGAGGTGACCGCATCGCAAATCCAGTCGACGCCAGCGGGAATCAGAGAGGAAAGGTCTCGCTCGGATTCCTCCTTTTTCGCGGCACCTCCTCCGACTAATGTCCACAAAGGCTGATAATAATGCTTGGATGCGGGATCGATGATGGCGACTTGTCCCATGAGCCTTTTGGAAGCCCGGACGATACGGGCAGCAACAGAGATTCCTGCTGAGCCTGCACCCACGATGACAACCGTATAATGAACTTGTTTTGCCATAGTTCCTCCTCCGACGACGATATGGTTTCCAATCGTAGATGATGGTTCATAAGGTGTAGTCTCTCTATTCAGTTTATTCCTCTGTCATTTTTTCCATATAGGGGAAGTCCCCTACTTTTTGCTCTATGCGTTTAAAATGCCAGATCGAGATATCTATTTTTAATGGCGTATTGGATCAATTGATGCTTGGAATCCAGTCCTAGCTTCTGCATGATATTCGTTTTGTGGTTCTCCACGGTTTTGACACTGATCAACAACTTATCTGCCATTTCCTTATTGGTATAGCCAAGCACGATGAGTCTGACAAGCTCCTTTTCACGGAGCGTTAAAACAGAAGGCATCGTTTTGGCATCCGATTTCAGCCATAGATTGATGATCTCTTGCGATACGGAAGTCTTGTAAAAGCGCTTTCCTTTGTAAACCTCCACAATGGCTTGAAACAGCAGCTCGCCATGGCTGTTTTTTAAAATGTACCCATGGGCTCCGACGGCGATGGCCTTCTGGACGAAAATCTCCTCGTCATGCATAGTCAAAATGACGATTTTCACGAAAGGATTCGACTTGCGAATCTCATTGCTCGCGGTAAACCCATCCAGCCCATTCGGCAATGACAAATCCATCAGCACCACATCGGGAGTGAGCTGATTGGCTTTCAGGATGGCATCATTGCCTGTATGACTCTCTCCAACAATTTTTATTTGAGAGTAACTTTCGAGAAGCACACGCAATCCCTTCCGAATCATCGTGTGATCATCAACCAAAAGCACTCGTATCACTCTGCTCTCCCTCCTTGTTCCACTACCGTTACCTTGATCGATGTACCTTCGTGGAGCACGGATTGAATCTGAAGACTCCCCTCCATTTGAGCCACCCGTTCTTCCATATGTTTGAGTCCCAGACCAACCTGAACCTGATCGCGAACAAAGCCGATTCCGTTGTCTTGAATCAGCAAAGTCAGTTGGTCGTCTTCCTTGTACAAAATGACTTCAATGAGTGTCGCTTTCGCGTATTTTAGGGCATTATGTAAGGCTTCCTGGATGACACGGTACAGATTGATTTCCAAGATTGGCTGAAAATGATCGCTGACATTGCTGTAGGAAAAGGTAATGGAAACATCCTGATGTGCTTTGTTCAAGCTAGAAACAAGATGCCGGACTGTAGGAATCAGCCCCAGTTGATCAAGACTATGCGGACGCAGTTGTAGAGAATAGAGCTTGACGTCTTGTATCGCTTTTTCCAGCTCATTGACAATCTCTTGCATGAATTCCCGGAATTGTCCTTCCT
>NZ_JABSUZ010000022.1:0-93888 GCF_013284345.1 Brevibacillus sp. MS2.2 | reverse complement strand
GTACGGACGAAAACCACAACAACCCGAAAAAGAAAGCAGCGATGCCCAAGGAAAAACGAAAAGACCCTCCTACGGGGTTTACCTTCATTTCTCCAAAAAAAGCAGTTGCCAGCATGATAATAAACAGGATCAAAAGGCGTTCTCGCATAGCTGCTCCTTTCGTACGGAAAAAGATCTCCTATTCTTATTTTACTAAGAATCGGAGATCTGCAAAGATAGAACACTTAAGCGTGCTTGTTTTCCAATCGCTTGGAGACGACTGACAACGCGTAGTTGACGACAAAGTACATCACTGCCACCATCAGGAAGGTCGGGATGACGTAGTTAACATTGCGTCCATTGATGATTTGCGCATGGTTCATCAGCTCTGGCAAAGCGATTACGACGGCCAGCGACGTATCCTTCAAGAGCGAAATGAATTGACTCACAATCGGCGGAACCATTCTTCTGAGAGCTTGTGGAAGAACAACATGCCACAGGGTCTGGACATAATTCAGACCAGAAGAACGTGCAGCTTCAATCTGTCCTTTTTCGACCGAATTTAAACCGCTTCGCACGATTTCCGACAACATTGCTGCTTCAAAAATAACCAATGCCAGAACAGCAGCCCAAAACTTGTCCAGCTTGATTCCCACTTCCGGGAGAGCAAAATACGTAAAGAAAATAATCAACAAGAGCGGCAAATTGCGAACCAGTTCTACGATTGTCCCGAGGACTTGTGAAACTCCAGGAATTTTTGCGTAACGTAAAACACCTACGATAATCGCAATGGAAAAGCTGAGGACAATTGACAAGAAAGCGACCTGCAAAGTGACCCAAAAGCCTTCGAGCAGGAAGGTCAAATGACTGGGCGCATAAGCTCCGATAAAGTCCATGATGTCCCCTCCTTCTTAGCGGCTTCCAGCCAAGCGTCGCTCCAAATAACTGACGAACGCGCTCAACGGAAGGGTCAGAATCAGATAGAAAACAGCTACAAAAATGTACACATCAAAGGTAACAAACGTATCAGCCGCGATCAGGTCTCCAAAGTACATCAGGTCAAGACCTGCAATCACACCTAATACCGAGGAGTTTTTTACGAGATTGATAAACTGGTTGCCCATTGGCGGGATAACGACCTTGATCGCTTGCGGCAAAATGATATAGCGCATCGTTTGTCCGTACGTCAATCCTGAGGAACGAGCAGCTTCTGTCTGTCCTTTTGGAATCGCCAGAATACCTGCGCGGATTGTCTCCGCGATAAATGCTGCCGTATACACTGTCAAGCCGAGCGTACCTGCGATGAAAGGCTCCAGCACGATACCCATTGCCGGTAAGCCCACAAAAAAGAGGAAAACAACGAGAATGAGCGGGATATTACGCACAAACTCAACGTAAGCCGTAGCGATCCACTTGAGTGGTCGAATCGGAGAAATCCGAAAGATCGCAAAGAGCGTCCCCAGTGCAAAGCTCCCGACGAGAGCAAGCAGGCTCGCCTGCAAGGTGTTCCAAAAGCCTTCGAGATACATATCCATGTGATCAAACAAGATAGAAAAATCGATCATCTCTTATGCGATCCCCCTTGTGTGCAAAATTCTGTTAGGAATATAAGGGAATGAGCGGCAGAGTGAACCGCTCATTCTTTATGGAGTCGAACCGCATTATTTTTTAGGTTTTGTTCCGATCCATTTTTCATAAATCTTGTCGTATTCACCGTTTTCTTTCATTTCTTTTAGCAGATCGTTCACGGTTTTCACGAATTCAGCGTCACCCTTGCTGATTGCAATACCGTATGGTTCTTCGGTGAAGGTCTCTTCTGTTACACGGTAGTTCGGATCTTGCTTCGCCATACCGTACAGGAGAGCGTTATCAGTTGTCAGCGCGTCACCTTGACCAGCTTTGAGTGCTGTGAAGGCTTCCGCGTAGTTTTCGAATTCCAGTACTTCTACATCAGGAGCGCTCGCTCTGATGTTTTTCGCAGAAGTAGAACCTTTTGCGGTCACGATTTTCATGCCTTTTTGCATGTCTTTCAGACCGTTGATTGAGCTATCCTTTTTCACCAAGAGAGATTGACCTGCCAGGAAGTACACGTCAGAGAAGTCTACTTCTTTTTTACGGTCTTCTGTAATGGTCATCGTTGCGATGATCGCGTCAATTTCTCCGTTTTTCAGCATCGGGATACGCGTTTTGGAGGTTACTTCCTTCAACTCGATTTTATTTTCGTCCCCGAGTACTTTCTTCGCAATTGCCTTCGCAATATCGATATCGAAGCCTTCTACATTTCCGGTTGCCGGGTCTTTCAAGCCGAACAAGTTCAGGTCGTACTTAACTCCGACTACGAATTTGTCTCTTTCTTTAATTTTTGCCAATGTGCCTGTACCTGCTGCTGGTGTACCTTTTGCGCCGCCTTCTGCTGTAGTACCCCCACCACAGCCTGCCAACGCCGTTGCGCTTAGCATAAGAACGAGACCCATACCTGCTACTTTTTTCCAAAGCTTGTTTGCTTTCATCTGAATTCCCCTTTTCTCTATCGTTTTCTTTTTTAGTGATTCAAAATCCGACTCAAGAACAAACGCGCACGTTCTTCACGCGGACTTGCGAAAAACTCCTCTGGTGTAGAATCTTCAAGAATCGTTCCCTGATCCATAAACACGATGCGATCTGCCACTTCCCGGGCAAAGCCCATTTCGTGCGTCACGACCACCATCGTCATACCTTCCTTCGCCAGCTTCTTCATGACGTCGAGCACTTCGCCGATCGTCTCGGGATCAAGTGCAGAGGTCGGTTCGTCAAACAACATGATTTTTGGTCGCATGGCCAGTCCGCGTGCGATCGCTACGCGTTGCTGTTGACCGCCAGATAGTTGCGTTGGGAACATTTCTGCCTTTTCCGGAATCCCTACCTTTTCTAAATAGTAGAGAGCGGTTTCTTCGGCTTCCTTCTGCGATACACCGAGTACCTTGGTTGGTGCCAGCGTAATGTTTTGCAATACGGTCTTGTGCGGGTATAGATTGAAGTGCTGGAACACCATGCCGATGTCCCGACGCAGCTTGTTGATATCGGTGTTTTTATCGTTCACTTTCACCCCGTCTACCACCAGTTCTCCACTTGTAACCGTTTCCAATCTGTTGATACAGCGAACCATCGTGCTTTTACCCGATCCTGACGGGCCGATGACCACGACGACTTCTCCCTGGTTGATATGCAGGTTGACGTTCTTGAGGACATGAAAACTTCCGTAATGTTTATTTACTTGATGAAAACTGATCAACCAGATTCCCCCTTGCTCTATGTCTTATTTTGTATACTAATGTCGAACTACTCAAAACTACTGAAAAAGACAAAGAAAAGTTTTTCTGTTTACAATTTTCTAATAACACACAATAAAAAAACGAAGTGAACCTACCAGGCAAATGAGAGCCAATATATCATGTAAGACCTGAATGGAGGCCGGCCTATGAAAGAGGAACATGTAAAGCCTTGGCTCATCCGGATGCGCCAAGGAGAGGAAGAAGCTTTTCAAGAAGTTTATCGAGCAACTCGTACGTACGCCTACAACCTGATCTATTTTCTTGCGCCGCACAAACAGGATGTAGACGACATGATGAGTGAAGTGTACGTAGAGTTGATTCGAAGCATCGACAGGTACGATGTAGAGCAGCCCTTTATCCCATGGTTCAACGGATTGATTGTGCGGCAGGTTCGCAACTGGAATCGAAGCATCTGGCGAAGATTCCGCCTGCTGGAGCGGGTAAAGGAAAAAGGCTACGAAGCACCTGTCGCAGGGATGGAGGATAAGCTGGGGGCTATCAGTGATGAGCTGGAGGTCATTCCCGCCGTAGAGAAATTATCCTTCAAGCTCAAGGAAATCGTCGTACTGCGTTACTATCAAAACTGTTCCTTGGAGGAAATTGCCGCAATTCTTCAAATCCCGCTTGGAACGGTGAAATCGAGACATCACTTGGCGATGAAAAAGTTGAGAGAGCATTTTGAGCAACGAATCAATCGTGAGGAGGCATCTTTTCATGTTCATTGAGAAAAAGTTGAGACAAGAGTATGAACAGGCAGCAGGGTGGCTACACATTAATCCTTCACTGGACAGCAAAATCGAACGAATTGCCAAAAGTGAGTTGGCTGGCAAATGGCGTTTGCATAAAGGCATGCGCTTTCGTCCAAAGCTGGTACATGTTGCAGCAGCATTCGCCCTCACGACTGGTTTTGGCTATGCCACACACAGCTTGTTGTACAAAATTGATGAAGGCTCTGTCCGTATGGAGGTTCAAGCACGGAAGGATTTTACATTGACGCAAATCACGCCTAAAGAAATACGACTGGAATTGGCAAACGTAGAGAACAAACTGGCAACAGGCGAGACCGCCCTCGTCTATTTCGCAGCGCTGGAAAAAGAGAAACACCCTCTCTTTCAACAAAACCCCATGATCGGCATAGAAAAGCCGGATGTCGTGAAAGATTGGAAAGCATGGACCACCGTCCTCAGTGAAGAAGCTTCTCTCTCACATGCCTTGCCACACGAGCTTCCTGACAGCTTTTTATTCCTTGAGGGTAAACAAGGTACCCCCTACGGTGTCATGATGGGCCAAGAAGGACAGCAGTGGCTGCATGAGCTTCAAGAAGAAAGCAAGGAAACAGGTAAAAAAGTCGTATGGAAAGTCGTTCCACAAGCAACTTCTCCTATCGAGGCGTATACGAGCCTGTATGAGAACGAGCAAAAAGAACGCATCTTTGTCACGGTAGAGAAATTCCCGAAAGAACAGCTAGATGTACAATTGAGCACGCCAGAAACAACGAAATACGACGCAGCAACTGTCAGCGGAAAAAAAGCGCATTACACGAAAAACGACCAGTTCTTGTTTAGCGAATCCGGTCAGTATCAAGAGCTGTCTTGGTTGGATCAAGATGGAGAGCAACCGATTATGTATCGGGTAGCTACCGATTCGCCAACCGTTTCTAAAGAAATGCTGCTCCAGGCTGCACAAGCAAGCCAGCAATAACAATACGAAAAGCCAGCCCTCTCTTGCTTTGTCTTCGCAAAAGAGGACTGGCTGCTTTTTTGTTGTCGTCAGAAGAGATTATCCCCGCAGGCGGTTCACCCAGAAGCCGCCCTTCAAATGTTTCGGCTCAAAAGAGATCACGAATGCTTTTGGTGCGATCTCATGAATGAGGTTCCACAGCTTTTTCTCGTTGCTGCGCTTCGTCAACACTTGCATCATGAGTCGATGTCCGTCGCGTCCCTCTGCTACCCAGGAAGTAACGCCAAAGCCGTGTTCTCGCAGCTTCGCAGGAACCTCCAAATCAACGGAATCCACAACAACTTGCAGTGTGACATAGCCCAAGGCCAAATACTCCTCGATCTTGCTCCCGATGAATACACCCATTCCCCAACCGATACAATAGGCTGCGAGATTGATCGGATTGTCCAGGTTGTCCAGTACAATCTCCAACCCTTTTAAGTACACGAATACTTCCACCATCGCCACTAGGGATGCCAACACCCGATAGCCCTTGATCACCATCAGTAGTCGCAGCGTAAAAAATGAAACGTACAAAATGTTGATCCCGATGATGATCAAAACAAACGCCAAGCCCATTGCTCTCCTACCCCCACCCAGACCGGGTACCATGATGATTTTGTAATCGTGATAATCATATTATTGAAGGTATTTTTATAACAGCGGTAAAATTCGGGTCTACAGGAAAAAATAAACAAACTAGTTCAATGCTCTTTCATGCGATGACTGATTTGTTTGGGCCTTGCGTGTATAATCCTTTTTATTTTGTAAAAAAGTAAGCTTGTTTCACATAGGAACTCTTACATACTGAGTATTTCTAAAGGAGAATAAAAAATGACTCGATTTTTAATCAAAGCTGCTGTTAACGGCATTATTGTTGTCGCTTGTTTATGGTGGTTTGCAAATACATCTTGGACTTCCGCTATTTTAACGGCGCTGGGCTTAAGCGTCATCGCTTACCTGATTGGAGATCAATTGATATTGCGCGCTACCAATAATATTACGGCTACAATTGCAGATGCCGTAATCGCTGGTTTTTATTTATGGATAGTTGCCAGATGGATGGATTGGCCACTAAGCTTTGGAGAGTTAATGATTACGGTAGCCCTTTTAGGTGTAGCAGAACTTGTGTACCATCGCTTTTTGGGGATTTACGACAACAATCGCATTAACAAGGAACCTGGAAAATAGCACCTGATTACCCTTTATGTGTATCTTCCGAAAAGGGGATATATCCATCCCCCTTTGCTAACCTTATCATTGGGTTACATCACAAAGTTAGGAGAACCCAAATGGATCTAAAAACTTTACTAAGTACCGGGAGGACACTAATGGGGATTTTATCAGGCAATCCACAAAATGAACCCATGCATTATGGCGAGGTATTTGGAGTATGGATGTATCTGGCAACGACAAAGGGCTTGCTTGCTAGTTATCAAACAGCGATCAACCATACTGGTGATCATGACCTGAAAAGCTTCCTCGAAGACATTACGCGAGGCATGAAACAAGAAGTAGAACAGCTTGAGGAATTACTCAAAGCCAACGGCATTGGATTACCTCCTACACCACCGGATCGCCCTGTAGCTAATTTGGAGAGCATTCCTGCCGGTGCTCGTATCAGCGACCCTGAAATTGCTACCGGTGTATCAAGGGACATTGCAGCCGGTCTGCTTACTTGCAGTCAAATAATGGCTCAATCCATCCGGGAAGACATCGGGATGCTGTTTGGTCAGTACCATGTTGCAAAAGCTCAATTTGGCCTCAGATTGCTGCGCATTTTAAAAGAAAAAGGCTGGTTAGTTCCGCCGCCCCTTCATATGCAAGCGCCAGAACTTGTCCATGCCTAAACTTGAGGATAAGCACTGCCTGATGGGTAGTGCTTGTCGTTTTTTATAAGACGTTCCTTTTTGTCGGTTAGCGGGTAGCTTGCTCGTACAATTTCCGCGCGAACTCCTCCATCAATTCTCGCTTGGCCAACAGCGCAAGCATCCGTTTGGGCAAACCCTCTACTCCGTAATAAGCACCTGCCAATTGACCGTAGACAGCTCCCGTCGTATCCGCATCATCTCCGAGATTTACCGCTAGGAACAAGCCTTCTTCAAAAGAACTACTGGAATAAAAAGCCCAAAGCGCCGCTTCAAGCGAATCGACGACATACCCTGATCCTTTGATCTCTTTTCTTGTTTTCTCTTTGTAGGAGCCATTCGCGACACGGGCGATATCAGGATCAAGCGGTTGCTTTTCCCATAGATCGGCTACAGGAGAGAACGAATCAACAAGCAACTCCTCTTTGGAAATACCCTGTAGAGCCCCAAGGAGCAATGCCCCGAAAAAACGACAGCCGTCTACTGCCTTTGCCGTCGCGTGTGTAGTACGAGAACTTTGCGCGCAGTAATCAATAGCGAGTTCCGGTTGATTGGCATAATAGAGCGCGACAGGTGCTAGCCTCATAATGGAGCCATTCCCTGCCGACATCGGATGGTCAGATCCGCTGAACGGATTTTTTGTCTGCTCAAAACGCCACAGCGCTTCTTTGGTAATATTCCCGATATCGAAGCAGTGATCCTTGCAGCTCATATAACCCTCTCGAAACCAGGCTACGTATCGGTTCATCTGATCAACTGGATCGAAGCCATTTTTCGTAATCAAGCTCTCAGCCAGACACAGCGCCATCGACGTATCATCCGTCCATTCCCCCGGCTTTAAATCGAATGGTCCTCCCCCGACCATTTCTGTAAGCGGCTCGAAGGTACCTGGTTTGCGAAATTCTATAGTAGTGCCGAGTGCATCTCCAATGGCCAACCCTAGCAAACTTCCCACATAGCGGTCACGCAGTTCCACACCTATCCACACCTTTTTTCCGAATTATCTGTTCACATTAGACAAAGCATCTGGCAATCACATTTTGACCGACATATTGCTCGTTCAATTCATCTGTCGCTACCTTTTCTTCTGTGCTCGCAAGCGTGATAATCTGCGGCAGAACCAGCTTGTAACGGTCCTCCATCACGGTTTCAAGAACGTATTGTTCCTCTTCGTCCCACAAAAGAATTCCTGCTAAAATTCTGGTCTCCACACAGATCCCCTCCATTTTTTTCTCTTTTGAATATGTACGAAAGACGGGTACAATGACCCGCCTTCTAGTGCCTTACGTAATTTGTAATGTGTATACTTACTGCTCTTTTTTCAGGCGTGCGTCCAGAACAAAGTTGCCGAATGGCAGTAATGAAGCGATAAATGCCCCGATTACTTTCAAGAAGGACCACTTATTGGTCATTGTAACATGTGCCAACGCCAAAATATACAGGACAAAAAACAATCCATGAAGCGATCCGGCAATTTTTACTGCAGCTGGATAATCCCAAAAATACTTAAGCGGCATAGCAATCCCGAGAAGTACCAAATACGAGATACCTTCGATCAGGCCGATGAGACGAAAGCGTCCGAGGGCAGAATTCATCATGTGCGGGTACCATCCTTGCCATTGAAATTACCACTATTATAAACGAAAAACTATCATAATGATGAAAATAGTCCAATGTTCATAATATATTCAAAATCAACGGCCCCAGGCTTCTTCTCGAATACGTTCCATCCAGCGCATTTCTGCGTGCAAATGCTCAATGGCACCGATCAGAATCGTTCGTGCTCCCCAGCTAAGCCTCTCTCTTTTTTCCTCCTGGATCGATTCCAATACTCCAGCTAATCGTCTTACCTCCTGGATGTTACCTTCCAAGGCCTCATCCATTTTCTGTGGGTCACCGTACGAAGCAAAAGTAAGAGCCGCGTAGATCGGATTGGTGAGCTGCATCGGTTTTTGCATTTCTTCCAAGAGAAGCTGTTGAAATTGCTCTTCGCCTTTTTGCGTGATCCCATACAACGTCTTTTCTGGGCGGCTAGTCTCACGAATGACTTCTTTGACCTCAATCATCCCGCTCTTTTCCAATTGGTCGAAAGCATAGTAGAGGGAGCCTTTGGCGTATTTCATGTAACAATCCATTCCTCTAGCCTTCACCTGCTGCTGAACCTCGTAGGGATGCTTCTCCCCTTCCATCAGCAATCCCAGAACAAGCAATTTTAGACTCATGACGATTCTCCTCTACCCGCGTTCCGGTTTCGGTGCGGAAGGCGATTTCCCCAGCGCCCGATCATTTCCCATCAGCAAAATGCACACGAGAGCAAGAACAGCAGGAACGAGCGCCCACATAAACGTATTCGCAATGGAAGAAGCGAGAATATCGATCATTTGATCCAAGACAGGTGCCGGAATGGATTCGCGAGCTTCTGGTGTCAAAATAGCTCGCGGGTCTGTAATGGCATTCGTCACCCCTTGACCCCCGAAGGCTGAGAACATGCCGTTTTCAAACGAATTACGTTGCAAGATACCAAACACGGTAATTCCCAATGTCATCCCCAATGAACGAGAAAAAGAGTTCGTCGAACTGGCCGATCCTCTTTGACGCATATCAAAGCCATGAATCGCTGAAATTCCCAAGGTGGAGAAAGAGAAACCCACACCAAACCCTGCAATCACCATATAAAGCGTAACGATCGAACGTGGAATATCAGGCGTCAGCGTACTCAAAAGGAAAATACCTGGTATGAAAAAGACTGCGGACAGAAGCATAATATTGCGGAAGCTGGTCTTCGTCGTCAAAAATCCGCCTAGCTGGCTACCAGCAACCGAGCCGAGCATCATCGGTGTCAACAGCAACCCTGCATTCGTCGCTGACCCGCCATATACCCCTTGGATAAAAATCGGCAGGTACACCGTAGCGATAATGAAAGCAGCTCCATACAACAGTGCAATCGCATTTGTCGCGGCAAATAACCGCTTCTTGAACATGGAGAACGAAATAATCGGATCAGATGCCCGCTTTTCGACAAATAGAAAAATCACAAACAACAAGAAAAAGGAAGAGAACAATCCAATAATCTGCATCGAATCCCACGCGTATTGATTGCCGCCCAGCTCCAGTGCAAACATCAGACTCACTACAGCACCGACCAGCGTAATCGCTCCCCACCAGTCAATGCTCTGCTTGCGGTATTCCAGAGACTCCTTGTAATACATCGAGATCAACCAGAGGGACACAGCACCAATCGGTACATTGATGTAAAAGATCCAATGCCAGCTGACATATTCGGTAATATACGCACCCAGCAAAGGTCCAAATACGCTGGACGTACCGAATACAGCCCCGAAAAGTCCCGTCATCTTTCCACGCTTCTCCGGCGGGAATACGTCAAAAATAATGGTGAAGGCAATCGGCATCAGCGCTCCGCCGCCAATCCCTTGAATCGCCCGATAAATGCTCAACTCAACGATGCTGTTTGCCGTCCCGCATAAAATGGACCCTAACAAAAATACAATGAGACCAAATACGTAAAAACGTTTTCGGCCATACATATCGGAGAGTTTACCGAAGATCGGCATCCCCGCCATCGTAGCGACCATGTACGCTGATGTCACCCAAACGAACTTATCCATGCCGCCCATCTCACCGACAATCGTAGCCATCGCTGTTGCAACAATGGTATTGTCCATGGAAGCCATCAGGAGACCAAGCAGTAGCCCCGCTACCACCATATTCACTTTACTTTCTCTTGCAATCATTGCTTCACCCTCCAGAGTGGTCAAATCAAAGTACTATACGTTATTATATTCAAATTTGACTACTTATCGAAAAAAACTGCTCCATTTCGCGGAGCAATTTTTCGCAATCGATTATCGTCCGAACGGTGACGGGCTGAATGGCGATGGCTGCTGGGCTTGATTGCCCTTCCACATCTTATACGCCGCTTCTGACATCGGCTCCACTGTCGGCTTAATCTCTCCGGTGAATGGATTCTTATCATAGGGCATGTTAAATGTCCGTGTCCCGTCGCTCTTACGCAGCAAAGAACCATCTGACAGCCTCACCCAACTACTTCCTGGTCCTCCATCGTCTACAACATAGAGGCCGTTATCATCCCAGGCCGGATACGTCGGTACGTTATTTACCGGAGGACGTGCCATCTGTTTCTTGACTGGTTTTGTTGCGGTTTTCGTCTTTTGTGTTTTCTTCTTCGGTGTGTTCGTTTTAGCAGTTGCTACCGCTTTTGTTTTTGGCTTTCCTTCGCTTTGTTTCTGCGCTGGTGCTGGTACGGGTGCTGACACAGCCACAGACTTTTCAACCGGATAGGCGGAAACGTTTGCGGCGCGCGGACCTTGATTGGCCAAATCCATAGCGGGCTTTGCAGTACCTGCTTTTTGCGAGAGAGATGCCGTTTTCGTATCCGTTCGTCCGTCTGTTTTTACCGCGTGAATCAGTGTCGGCCATAAATAGGCGTTGAAGCCTAGTAATGCGACCATCAAGGCAATACCTACGATTTTTTTCATAATAAGGACTCCTATGACTGAATGATTGTGGTAATAGAGCAATGACTTCTGGCCTATATCAAAAGTTTAGACGATTGGAAGAAAAAAGAAAACACCTTACATAAACAAACTCCTTCTCAGTTTGGTCTTGAGAAGGAGTTTGTTTTAAAGGAGTTTCATTTCAGAGCAGCTTCTTGCTCCTGGGAATGTTGTTTGATTAGTTCCATGGTATGATCAAGCAGGTTTTTGCCGCCCGTATTTCCATGTCCAGGTACAACGGTTTCGACCTGTGGATATTTTTCGATTACCTTCTGAACGGAGTCATCCCATTGTTCTACATTGGCATCTGCAAGATTTCCGAGGTCCTGAGCACCCAATGCTTTGACGAAGCATCCACCGAATAATATTTTGAATTGGGGAAGCCAAACAGTAATGTTATCTGTCGAATGCCCTTCCCCAGGATAATAGGCTTCTAAGATGGTGTGGCCTACCTTGATTACGGGCTTTTCATCAAGTGTCGGATTTGGCGAAGGATATCCATATTCTTTCGCTAATTTTGCCGTCAAACGTGTACTGCGTACATCTATTTTTTGATGGAGTAACGCACGGATACCTGAAATGCTGTCATCATGTGCATGTGTAATCAGCGCCAGAACAACGTCTTTAATTCCAATGCTTCTTGATCATCTGCAATAGCTCTTCCGTTTTTTGGGTGTCTCCCCATGCTGTATCAATCAGGACGACTCCTTTAGACGTAGAAACGATTAAGCCATTGTGGTCATAGGTTATGCCATTCCATTCATGATAGGATGTATGTAACCATACTTTGTCATTTACTTTTGTTAACACAATGCTTTTTCCTGTTTCAAACATCTAAGCGATATCCATATCGCGGAATCGTCGTGATTTGCTGCCCGTAGCGCCGAAGCTTTTTTCTTAATCGGTAGACGAGCGCATTGACTTCCACTCGTCCAACATCTGGGACATGGTCCTCGTGCAGCATTCGCTCTGGCCAGACTGTCAGCATAATTTCTTCAAAACTAACGGCCCTGTTCGCCTTTTGGTAGAGAAGCTTCAGCAAATCCATATCTTTTCCGGTCATATGCAGTCTACTCCCGTCGAGACGAACTTCTCTTCTCTCCAAATGAATCTCCAAACCTGGCAAAACCGACATGTTCTTTGGCTGCGTGAAAGGGAGCTCCACCGTATCATCCAGTCTATTGACCTCTCGTAAAAAGACGAGCTCTGCCACCCCTTTTGACAAGCTTATTTGATCCCCGTGACGAAGAATGTGAGAGGAATAATGAAGAGGCGTCCCGTTTACCTCTGTGCCATGCTTGCTTTCCAGATCGATAATCTTGTAATCGTTCCCGATCCTTTGAAAGGCTGCATGCATTCTCGAAATGTACGGACTGGAAAATGTGATGTCCAGTTGAAAACTAGTCCCCCTCCGCCCGATTGTACAGCGATCCTTGGTGAGATATTTGCGTGTGGAAAATTGGTTGGGGTCCCCTTTTTTTACGAGTAAGTACGCACCGTTGTCTATCATCCGGTGATCACCTCACTTGTTGATCTATTACGGTTTTGCAGCCGTCAGTGCGTCAACAGCAACCTTGGTCGCTTCAGCAATGAGCGCATCATCATAAGTAGCGTCCTGCTTATCTCTGCTAGACAGCACTGCAATGACAATGGGCTTTTTATTCGGTGGCCAGATGACACCTATATCGTTTCGCGTTCCGTAGCTTGCGGCTCCCGTCTTATCTCCCACCTTCCAGTCTTTGGGGACGCCCGCCCGAATCAGCTTGTCTCCCGTCGTGTTGCCTTTCAGCCACTCGATAAGAATCGTCTGCTTGTCTGACGACAGCACATCCCCTACCGTATAGGCTCTTAGGCTCGTTGCAAGTGCTTTCGGTGTGCTGGTATCGCGAATATCTTCTGGTTTAGCCTCATTCAATTCCGTCTCATAGCGCTCGGATGTCGTCACACTATCCCCAATCTGTCTCAGAGCTGATTCAAAGCCTTTAGGTCCACCCAATTCTTTGAACAACAGATTTCCCGCCGTGTTGTCACTATAGCGAACTGCGGCATCTGCAACCTCACGTAAAGTCATTCCGGTCGCTACGTGTTTTTCTGTGATGGGTGAATAAGTAACGAGATCGTCCTTGGTGTAGGTGATGACTTTGTCTAGCTCTTCCAAAGGTTTCTGATGCAAGACTGCACCTGCGGCTAAAGCCTTGTACGTAGAGGCAAAAGCGAATCGTTCATCTTCGCGATAAGCAACTGCCAAATCTGTTTCGGTGTCGATCGCATATACGCCGAGCCTCGCATTAAACTTCTTTTCCAGCGCAGCGAACTTTAGATCCATGGCAGATGCTTGTGTTTCCGTTTTTTGGACAGGTGCTTCTGGAGAAGAGCAACCAGTGAGTGTGAAAAGCGTGAGTAAAATCGTTTTCACTGTGAATCCGATTCGTTTAGAATAGTGAGCTTTCATAGATGACGAACCTCTTTCTGGGAAGATAACAGCTATAGATCACATCCGTAATATAATACTACATTTGTAATCAACTGATTTCACGATAATATTACACGCGTAATCCACTTGTGTCAATCTCCTGTTATGCAAGGAAAAGAGCTACATCCGTCCTTTCTTGAAAAAAAGACGCCCTTTCAAGAAAACTGGATAACCGTAAATGGGTTCTCCAACTCAGCTTGAAAGGGCGTGTTTTATTTTTTAGGATGATCAGTCGATGCTTGTTTCGCATCCAATATGGAACGCAGCTCCTGAATTTCCTCGTCCGATAAGGATTCCTTCTGGATGAACTGAACCAGCATCGATTTTAGAGCTCCGCTGTAAATCCGCTCCAGAAAGGACTGTGCCTCGGCGTGCTGGCATTCATTTTGTGAGTACAACGGATAAAACGTATAGACTCTTTGGTTTTGATTGACTCCAACGGCATTTTTTTGAACCAAACGATTCAAAAGAGTACGTACTGTTTTTGGGTTCCAATCCGTTTGACCTTCCAAGGAGGATATAATTTCGTTGGCCGTTAGCGGTGACTTTTCCCATAGCACATTCATCACTCGCCATTCCGCTTCTGAAATACTTGGCATGGATGTAGACATGAAGTCTCCCCCTTTCGATAATCATGACTGAAAGAACAAAGGCTAGTAAAGACCTTTCGCTTTCAAAATAGACAAGGTGATTTCTGCTGCTGCAGGTCCATTCGCGTCGTCTTCGCTTTGTATATTTGTAGCAAAGAAGTAGGTGCCTTCCTCGTTCTCTACATATCCGACAAACCAACCGTTCACATCTTTTTGATTGACGGTGCCCGTACCTGTTTTCCCGGAAAGAATCGAACCCGCCTTTTCCGATAAACGGATGGAGTCTTTCACCGTCAGGATATTGTCTTCTTGAAAGCCAAACTGGTTGGTATAGAACGCTTTTAATAATTGTACCTGCTCCACCGGAGAAATCTTCAAGGAAGATTCTATCCAATATTCGCCGATTCCACCAGATGTATTGGAATTCCCGTAGTTCAATTGTTCCAGAAAAGCTTGCGTCATATCCGGAGAGATGCTCTTATCCATCTCTTTAAAATACCAATTTGTGGAGTTTCGCATCGCTGTAAATAGATCTTGATCCCGGTTCCACTGCTCATAAGGATAGTGGATTCCATCCCATTTTAACAGGGAATCTTCTCTCGAAATCACACCGGCCTCCAAACCAAACAAGGAGAGAAAAATCTTGTAGGTCGAGTTCGGTGAAACTCGTTGTGTACTTCCTGCCTCGTTGTAAATTCGATACTGGTCGGCTTTCAAATTATATAAGACAAAACTGCCTTCAAAGCCACGGAAATAGTTGTCTAAATCCTCGTAAATGGTTCGATCATGTTGAAAATGATAGCGACTGCGATCGTCGGCTAATGCGGAACCAACAAGAACCTGACTGGCAACCAAGACACCCATCATGGAAAAAATGACGGTACTTTTCAATTGCAACAGCTTTGATTCTGCCTTGTGGGAAGCGATTTTCTCGATTCGTTTTTTAACTGCCTTCTTGGAACCGTTTAACTGATTCGCCAAAACGACATTTTCGACTCGACTTTCTTTATCCAAAAACTTAATGATGGTATGACCATATTCCTGATAATTTCGCTTGTCTAAAAGGTTCAGTACAGCTACATCACAAGCAATTTCACGGTCTACTCTCATTTCCCGAAAAGCCAGCCAAACCAATGGATGGAACCAATACAAAAGCTGATACACGACGGTCACATAGTTCGTGACGATATCATGGTTCTTTTGGTGCATGAGCTCATGTAAAAAGATATACTTTATTTCTCTGTTTGACAGCCACTCTTCAAAATGACTGGGAAGGACAACATACGTCGTAAAAACGCCAAACGTCATCGGAGATTTGACCTGCTTGGATTCTGCCAACACGATGTGCCGATTTATTTTTACATCCTTCTTGCATTGTTCAAATATATTGATGATTTCTTGATTGGTGATCACAGAAGCCGATCGCTTGATCTGCTGGATTTTTAACCAGGCTGATAACGTGATCGAAGCACAAACGATCATGCCGACTACCCATAGGCTGGCCAAAATCGTAGGAAAGGAGTCCGGTGTATAGCGACTTACCGACAACGTTAAATCCTGTACCCAATTCGCATTTTCAAACACAGGAGCTTGCGCAGCGAGCATCGAGCTGCCCGCTTCATTTCGCTGATTCATCCCTGAAGCAAACAGATTTCCAAAATCAAAAAAGGAATTCGGGATAAAAGCTGGCGTCAAAGCGACCAGCAAGAGAAACCACAAATTGTACTGCCATCTAGCCGACAGTTGAGAGCGAAATACTTTTCGAATCAAGAAAATAAGGGCGATCGTGCAGGAAGAAACGATCACGCTTACCACCACATGATTGACGAACATGCTACCTGTCTCCCTCCCTTCTTACATAGGGCAATCTAGATAAAAATAGAATCGATATCAATTCTCCAGAGCAACAGGAACGCTCTTCATTATGTCAAAAACAAGATCACGATACAAGCTATCATCGATTGGAAGGAAAAAGAAAACACCTTCTTGAAAATGGTAAGAAGGTGTTTCAGACCTGATTTAGTTCGTTTTCAAAACATCGTGATCAACGTAACGCTCGCCATTCAGTTCGCTGATGACATTGATTGCAACCTTGGCGCCATCACCAGATGTAATGATCGTATGTACGCTTACTCCTGCGCACGTACCTGCTGCCCAAATTCCTTCGATGTTCGTCTTCCCTTGTGCATCGACATCGACAACTGTTTTGATCCGTGGCTCTGTACCTTCTTTGGTTTTTACCCCAATCGCTTCTGCCAAAGTCACGAGCGCTCCAGTTGCAAGAATCACATGCTTAGCCTCGAAGCTGCCTTTTTCCGCTGTCTCTACGAGTAAGCCTTGCTCTGTTTTGGTAATGCTGCTTACTTGGTCGGCTACCAGCTCCGCACCGAATTTCGCTGCTTGCTTTTTACCGATTTCAATGAGGTCTGGGCCTGAGATTTCCATGATGCCGTAGTGATTTTCCATCCACGCGCGCTTGGTCATGCTTTTGTCATTATCAATCAGCAACGTCTTCTTACCTGCTTTTGCAGCAAACAACGCTGCACTTCCTCCTGCCGGGCCTGCTCCAATAATTACGATATCAAACAAAGAAATCTCTCCCTTCCAAAATAACTTTCACAACATAATTATATACTAAGTATGGTATTCAAGACAATATCTATTAACTAGTTTATCCAGTGATTTTTATTTAGCTTCGAACAAAATCTTCAAAAAGCAATTGATATAATCACAAATTTATATTACCTTATTAATTGGTAAATATTTGAAATAAGAGGATTAAAATGATTGATTTTATCAAAAAAGGAAAAAAGTTGTTTTTAACCTCTCTTGCCTCCATGATGCTATTCAGCACTGTTCTGACATCTAGTTTTGCTGCAGAGACTGATGTATTATCCAAATCATCCGTGAATGAAATGCTTCAATACGAATTTTCGAGTGAGGTCATGTCTGAAAACAAAGATGATCTTGAAAAATCACTTACCGATACTTTCGACAACCTAGACCTTGTTCTAAAAGGTATGAAATCCGATAGGGATCTTCAAGAAGCATTTTTAGAAAAGACTTCACTCGAAGATGACGTTAAAAGGGATCTGGAAGAGTATTTTTCCACCAGTCAAGATGATGAAAATGAGCTCAACAAATTGGTTAATGACGTAAAAGAGCAAATAGCTGAAAAGCATTCGGTATTGCCTGAAATAACGGAAACTCTACTATTGCAAAGTGGCTCAAGTTTTAGAAGCGAAGAAAAAGTTCAGCCTACCATATTACCCATTTTATTAAGATTTGCTCTTAAAGAAGCAGTTAAGAAAAAAATGGGGAAAAGGATACAAAAAATGGCTTATGATGAATTTGAAGAAAGAATAGAATCTGAAATATGGGCAGAAGTTGAAGCCTTGCACGAACAATATGATGGGGATATTGATTATGACGGGCCGGAGTCCAAAAGTGCTAGAAATGGCATTATCCAAGGAGAAAAAGTTTTCGATATTATTGACAAGAAAACGGGAAAAGACTTATTGAGGTTCCATATGAAAAGAGTAGATAGAGGTAAAAGCATTGACTTCCATTGGCATAAAAAAGATGATAATTTTAAGTGGCATCATGGTCAGACTCAAATTACGAGAAAAAATCAATTTCCAGAGTATTGGGGAGAAGATTAATGAAGTGGTAGTTTAGTTAGCCAGATTTTCTCTTCTTTGAATAAGGAGTGTATGACAATCGAACTGCGAATAGGTTTTTTGATTGGTAAAAAATTGGATTTGAAAAGAATCGACGAGATTTTATACACCCATGAAAACAAACAAGCTCCATCTTGCAAGGTAGTATTAGACTTTATGGAGATGGACCCAGAGATTTTTTTAAATCGCCCTTTCTCTTCCACAGAACAGGTACCCATTAAAGATCCCGATCTCCTTGAAGCTGAACTTTCCCAATTGTACGATTTTGTATGGGTTGAAGTATTAGGGGGAATTGAGAGGCACGGGCACCCTTCTGTCACTATCTCTGGTACAGAATATGAAGGAAAGCTCATCCATACATTAGACAAGCGAATGTTCATCTTTTTACGAGATATCATTCGTGACGATCAAGGGATACAACTTCTTGAGAAAATCCTTCATGTCCCAAAACCATTACAATGGCTCGTCCTCCCAAAAAAAGACGGAAAAACCCCACCTCCAGACTATATTCTTGACGAGATGGAGAAATGGGTACGCAAGTTGATTGCATACAAGATAGATGAATAAATAGGGAACGGGCTATCTCAAACGTCTTGTAAACGGACAATGAGATAGCCCTCTTCTTTTACGAAGATCGTGTAATCCAGAAGCGACGAATGACCAATCCATCGTCATCTGTACATTCTGACTCAAAAACGCCCCCGTTCTTCCGAATCGTTTTTTCAGATGCAACATTGTCATAATCGCAAATCACCAATACTTCGTTTATACCCAACTCGCTCGTAATATTTAGGGCTTGCGCTAAAATTTCCGTAGCATATCCTTTGCGTCTCTCCGAAGGCCGGATTCCATATCCGATGTGCCCGCTGTTTTTTCGTAGACGCTCGTTGAGACGATGTCGAATATTCACCGCCCCCACTATGCGTCGCTCCTCATTCACAAGCCAATACGTCGAATGAGGAACATAGCCATCCGGAAGATTTTCCTCGTTGCTTTCACTCTCCAGAAATTCCAGATACGCAGGAAAATCATAGGGCTCCCGATCCACTACCCACGGTACGATAGGCTCTCCACTTTCTTTCCACTCTTCGTAGAAAGAAATATACTCTGCTTGAAGTTCTGCACAAGGCTTCGTTACATACAGTTGCCCAGCCATCATCTCACTCCCTTTGCACATTTTGGCGTAAAATTCTTTCTATTATATCTGCAAGAAGAGAGGTTTACTAGCCAAACAATCTTTTACTTCTTGAATCACTTCCACTGGTTGACTAAATGCCGCGTAGGCCGAAGCGTAGACTGGAAATGCGCTTCTTCCATTCACTACCGCTACTTTCAAAAAACAAAAAAAGCGTGACACAAGCAACGAATCGCCT
This sequence comes from Brevibacillus sp. MS2.2, assembly GCF_013284345.1. Taxonomy (NCBI): domain Bacteria; kingdom Bacillati; phylum Bacillota; class Bacilli; order Caryophanales; family Paenibacillaceae; genus Brevibacillus; species Brevibacillus sp. MS2.2. The sequence goes on along the minus strand of NZ_JABSUZ010000022.1, from coordinate 74,360 downwards.
ATGCCACGCTCTTACCTGATTAATATTTGTTAAACAACATGATCCAGAGGGAACCTGCAACGATTGTAAATACAATCACAAGTCCAAGAATCAATGTCTGTACGTTGTAGCGTGGTTTTTCTCCTTCGCGGATATGCATGAAGAAGACCAACTGAACTACGAACTGCAAGACCGCCATTACCAAGATCGTGATCATGGTCGCCGTTTTACTCAAAATTGAGTTCATGACCAGCACGAGTGGGATAATGGTGAGCACGATCGACAGGATAAAACCGATCACGTACTCTTTCATCGATCCGTGACTATGATGTCCGCCATGGTTTTGATGTTGTGCCACCTTACATCACCCCCATCAAGTAAACGACTGTGAAGAGGAAGATCCACACAACGTCAAGGAAGTGCCAGTACAAGCTCAGGTTGGTAATTTTGCGGCGAGTAACCGCGGTGATTCCACGACGCTTCAGCTGGAAGATCAACGCAGTCATCCAGAACAAACCAAGCGTTACGTGCAATCCGTGCGTACCAACCAGTGTGTAGAAAGCGGACCAGTAGCCGCTAGTACCCATAGTTGCACCTTCACTGATCAAGTGCATAAACTCAGTGACTTCCAACACTACGAAAGACAGTCCCAAAAGACCCGTTACAGCCAGCCAAGCAATCAGTTGCTTGACATTGCCTTTGTTCATTGCAAGAACAGCGAGACCGCTGGTAAAGCTACTTGTCAACAAGATAAAGGTTGAAGCAATTACACCTGGCAACTGGAACAATTCCTGTCCAGTTGGTCCGCCAGCAAAGCTATTCATCATTACCGCATATGTTGCGAACAATGTACCGAACAGCACGCAGTCTGTTACAACGAAAATCCAAAAACCAAGAACCTTTAATTGTTCATGCTCTTCATGATGGTCGTGGTCGTGGCCGTGACCATGGTCATGATGCTGCGCCATCGTTACACCACCCTCCCCAGTGAAGCCTCAGTGCGACGCACTTCCTCCACCGGTACGTAATAATCCGTGTCGTATTGGAAGGAGCGTGCCCACATGCATGCGAATACTCCAATGAATCCAATGACGGCCATCCAAACCCATCCAAATGTGAAACCAAAACCTACCAAGAACCAGAAGTTCGCCATGATAAACGGAATTCCAGAGTTCTTCGGCATATGAATCGGCTCCAATTTCGCCGGTTCTTCTTTATAGGTGCCATTTGCTTTTGCTTCTTTTGTTGCCCACCAGTCATCCATTTCTTTCACTTGTGGTACAACAGCAAAGTTGTAGAACGGTGCAGGTGACGGAATCGACCACTCCAGCGTACGACCATTCCATGGATCGCCTGTCGTGTCGCGCTCACCATTCTTGATGCTGTAAGCGATTTGCCATACTTGGAAGATGAAACCGATACCCATCAAGAATGCCCCAACAGTGGATACCAGGTTCAGGTCTGCCCAACCGCGATCCCAACCGTACGTATAGTAACGGCGAGTCATACCCATGAAACCGAGCGCGTATTGCGGCATAAAGCACACGTAGAAACCAATATTCCAGAACCAGAAGCCCCATTTGCCCAGTTTCTCGTCGAGCTTGAAACCGAACAGTTTTGGCCACCAGTAGTAAATACCAGCCAGGTAACCGAACACTACCCCACCGATCAATACTTGGTGGAAGTGGGCAACCAAGAAGTAACTGTTGTGATACTGATAGTCTGCCGGAGCTACTGCCAGCATTACCCCTGTCGCTCCACCAATTACGAAGCACGGGATAAAGGCAATGGTCCACAGCATTGGTTGTTTAAAGGATATCCGACCACGGTACATTGTAAACAGCCAGTTAAAGACCTTAACACCGGTCGGTATCCCAACAATCATCGTTGATATCGCAAAGAAGGCGATAACACTTGCGCTCGTACCCATTGTGAAGAAGTGGTGAGCCCATGTAAAGAACGATACAACGGCAATGATCATCATCGCCCAAACCATTGATTTGTAGCCGAAAATCTTCTTACGTGAGAACGTAGCCACGATTTCGGAGAAAATACCGAAAGCTGGTACTACTACGATATATACCTCAGGGTGACCCCACATCCAGATGAGGTTGAGGTACATCATCGGATTACCGCCGCCGTCCATTGTGAAGAAGTGGGCACCTGCGAAACGGTCAAGGAACAACAGAGCCAATGTTACAGTCAAAATTGGGAAAGCGAAGATAATCATAATGCAGCTGGACAATACGGACCAGCTAAACAATGGCATTTTGGAAAGCTTCATGCCAGGTGCACGCATTTTGAGAATCGTTACGATAAAGTTAATCCCTGTCGCCAAACTACCGATACCGGAGATTTGTATCCCCCAAATATAGAAGTTCTGACCTGGTCCAGGGCTGAATTCATTTTGTGACAATGGCGGATAAGACAACCAACCAGCGTCCGGGGAGCCCCCGATTACGAACGAAATGTTGAACAGCATCGCACCAAGCATAAACAGCCAGAAGCTGAGTGCGTTCAAGAACGGATACGCTACATCTCGAGCACCGAGTTGAAGCGGTACTACCATGTTAAACAAGGCAAACATCATCGGCATCGCCATGAACAAAATCATGATCGTACCGTGAGTCGTAAAGATGGCATTATAGTGTTCCGAGTTCAGGAACTCTACGTTCGGGAATGCCAGTTGCAAACGCATCAGCAGGGCGTCAACCCCACCGCGGAACAGCATCAGAAGCGATGCGATCAAATACATGATACCAATACGCTTATGGTCAACTGTAGTCAACCATTCACGCCATAGCCAACCCCATTTTTTATACTTAGTCAGAACGAATACGATCGCAATGATGCTCAGTACAATCGATACGTCCGCGCCGTAAATCAGTGGGTCACCTGTTACAAAGAACGTGGATGCAAAATCCTTAATGTTCTCCCACACGTGGTATTCCTCCTCCCTCTCGCCTAGTGGTTCATACTGGAATGATTCATTCCAGGCATGTTGTGCGATTCAGTCTTTTGATGCGTATTTAGCGAAGTCTCATTAGAAGACTTGTCACCTGCAGGCGCAGGGTTTTTCTCCATCACATAGTCCATATCGTGACCATGGCCATACTTGGCAACGATCTCTTCAAACATTCCTTCTGGGAATGCAGAGTACGTAAACTTATCTGTCACGCCAGGCTTGCGAAGTTCTTCATAATCTGCCTTCGTCATAGCTGGAGTCGTACCTTTTACTTCTTTTACCCACTTATCGAACTCGTCTTTCGGTTTGGCAACAACATTGAACTGCATTTTGGCGAAGCCTTCACCAGAGAAGTTGGAGCTAAATCCAGCGAACGTACCTGGTTCATCTGCTTGCAGATACAGCTCGGTAGCCATTCCCGCCATCGCATAAATCTGTCCACCCAATTCTGGAACCCAGAAAGAGTTCATCGGCGCATCAGCAGATACCTGGAAGCGAATCGGTACACCTGCTGGAATCTCCAGATGGTTAACAGTAGCGATATTTTGTTCTGGATACGTAAACATCCATTTCCAGTCCAAAGCCGTAACCTGAATGGTCATAGGAGCAACTTCTTTATTCGGGTTCTCTTTTAACACATAAATATCACGCACAGTAAAGTAACCCAGCAATGCAACGATAACGATAGGAATAATCCACCAAATTACCTCAAGGGTTGTACTGTGTGCCCACTCCGGCTTATAACTTGCTTTATTGCCCGGTGTATCCCGATAGCGGTATACAATGAAAGCGGTAAGCGCAATAACCGGAACGATAATGACAGCGACCAATATCGTGGAAATAATAATGAGATTGTACTGCGTTTCTGCTACAGGTCCCTTTGGATTCAAGACGAGGTATTCGCTACCACAGCCTGTCAGCAGAACGGTGCCCAACACTGCCAAGATCCAAAATTGGATATGCCTCAGCATTTTTCCTCCGCTCATTCTCCTAATCCCTCCTAGTCACAAACAACGAGCATGTAGTACTTTGAGAGCGCAGTTCCTTTCAGGTGAACTTCGCCTCACATATGTCGATAGTGCAGATAGTGCAGTCACTCTCTATGGAGGTCTCGAACGAGGTTTTGGAAAACCCTCTTTTCTTTAACGTGCATTCACACTTTTCGAGAGTACCTCACAATAGAGTTTTTTTAACACAAGTGAACTTCACCATTTGCCGCATATACATACTATCAGAGTCTGCGAGCTTTTGTACTCGTTTTTAACGACGTTCAATATTTCGTAGCTTTTCTGTTACAAAGTGTTCACATAGCATTCACGAGTTGATCATATTCTTGTTAGGATTCTCCTCTAATGAAGTCCGCCACCCATTTCTGGTCATCCCACCCAATTCCGATTGTCAAGGTTTCTTTTCACTTTTAATAAAAAAATCAAAAAAACGCCAGCGCATTTGGCTGACGGCAAAATTCCGTATAAATAAAAAAACCTCTCATTATAATGAAGAAAATGAGAGGTTCTCTATGGGTCTATTTTTATCTTGTTAGGCGTCCGTTCTTTTTAATGTCATCAAGCGAAATACTGTGCTCATAATGAAGATATTCATACCAGCGATCAAAAATCCGATCGACACCATCAACGGCAAGTTTTGCGATCTGAAATCGCTTGCAGTGAAAGCCATAATAACAGCACCGACAAATAATACTGTCCAAGCCATCCATCTTAATACATCTGCTGCTTTTCGATCGTTATTCATAACACAAAACCCCTATCATTATAGATTTTTTGCGTGACCGTTTTTGTTTTATGCTCTCATTGTAACATAATATTCACTTGTTGTTCATATTTTGTTCAATTTTTTATAAAAAATTTGTCAAAACTTTTTTCATAAACCTATTGGCTACGGTGTTGTTACATTTTTACTTTGTGTCACAAATGTGAAAGCGTTATTGTTATAATGAATGGAGTAAACGGTTTCATACATTCATAGCATCATGATCTGTCATCGAAGGTGGTTTGCCCATGGTTCATACACCCAAAAAAGCACGTATCAGCCTCTTGACCCAAATGGTTCTGCTCATTTCCATCGTTGTCCTGATCAGCATGGGGATAGGAACTGCCTTATTTTCCTTCATATTAGATGACATTTTGGATCGTTATATTGGACAGCAAGCCATGACGGTCGCCAAGCTATCTGCCATGGACGAACGCATCATTGCAGCCTTCGGGACCGATCAACCTTCCAAGGTGATACAACCGATAGCCGAAACCATTCGGATGGAAACAGGCGCTAGCTATGTGGTGATTGGAAACAAGGACGGTATTCGGTACTCTCACTACGACCCAAAGCAGATTGGATTACCGATGGGAACCAGCAATGACCCCGTCTTTTTAGAAAACCGCTCGGTCATTTATCGGGGGACAGGCATTTCAGGTCCAGCCATCAAAGCGAAAACACCGATCGTCAATAAGAAAGGCGAAACAATCGGTGTCTCCTCTGTCGGCTATGTCATGAGTGATGTAGAGAAAAAGGTCGCGGAATACAAGGAAAGGGTCGTCGCCTTATCCCTGGTGCTGCTGGTTATCGGCATTATTGGCGCGATTATCATTGCCAGACGAGTCAAGCGATTGATCTTTGGTCTGGAACCAGAAGAAATCTCATTTTTGTTTACGGAAAAAGCAGCTATTCTTGAATCGATTCGCGATGCTACGGTAGCAGTCGATATGCAAGGGCGTGTCGTCTCAATGAATAAACGCGCACGTTCCCTTCTCCAAGAGGATTTGACCGTAGGGAAATCGATCGCCAGCCCGCAATTGCGTGACATCATTCATTCCGTCAATCGAAATACGCAAGAAATGAACTACAAAATTTTGCTGGGGCACGAAATTTTTATAACCGACTACTCCCCTATTTTGAGCAATAATGAAATCAGAGGCGTGGTCTTCACATTTCGTCCAGAGTCAGAAATCGAGCAACTTACCGAAGAAATTACGAAGATCAGTTCCTTTTCGGACAATATGCGTGCACAAAATCACGAATATTTAAATCGTTTGAACACCATTTACGGTCTCCTCAAGCTAAAGGAATACGACAAAGCAATCGAACTCATCACTGATGAAGTAAAAGAACGGCAGGATATTCTCGCCTTCATTATGAGTTCAGTCAAAGAGCCCTTCATCGCAGCTTGTCTGCTAGGGAAAATCAATCGCTCCAAAGAAATGAAGGTATTACTCGAAATTGATCAGGACAGCTATTTGGGAGATGTACCTGATAGCTTGGATACAAAGGTATTGGTCACGATTCTCGGCAATTTGATCGACAACGCGATGGAAGCTGCCCTCGAATACAAAGGATCTGAAGCAATGGTTCACGTCTCCTTTACTGATTTAGGTGGCGATATCATATTTGACATCGAAGACAATGGACATGGGGTATCAAAGGAATTGGAGCCCCGCATCTTTGAAAGCGGTGTCACTACGAAATCAGGCGAAAATCGAGGACTCGGTTTGGCTATTGTGAAAAACGCCATCGAGCTATTAGAGGGGCAAATCTCACTCGGAAAAAGTGATCTTGGCGGAGCGCGTTTCACCGTCGTCGTCCCCAAGAAGTGGGACAAAGCATCTAGAGAGGAGGCAATCCACGATGTCTGAGAAACCCATTACCGTCATGATCGTGGAAGATGACGAAATTGCAGCTAGAATCTATGAACAATTCACAAGTAAACTGGAAGGCTTCCAGATTATTGCCACGGCCACGACTGGAAAACAGGCATTGGAGATGCTTCACGTCGTTACGCCGGATGTTCTGCTCTTGGATATTTATTTGCCAGATATGAACGGGATTGACCTGTTGCGTGAAGTACGGAATCATTTTCGCGGGATCGATGTGGTTATGATCACAGCCGCAAACGATGTGGAAACCGTGAGAGAAGCGATACGTGGCGGGGCATACAGCTACATTATCAAGCCGATTATGATCGATAAATTCATGTCTACCTTGGAGCAATATGCAAATACGAGACGCCAGCTACAGCAGCATACAACCATTGATCAAACAGCAGTGGACAAGCTGTTTACAAAAGCCACACACACTCCTGCTACCAAAACTGTTGAGACTGTCACCACACTCCCGAAAGGTATCGACAAGCTGACATTAAAGCTGATCCGGGACAAGATGCAGGAGACCACCCAAAGTATGAATGCCGATGATCTGGCTGCACTGGCTGGCATGAGCCATTCGACGGTGCGCAGATACCTCGAATTTCTTGTCTCTATTAATGAAGTGACAGTAGAGACGTTCTATGGAACTGTCGGGCGTCCGGAACGAAAATACCGCTGGGTGCCGCAAAAATCAGCAAAATAATGCCTGATCGCAAAAAAGGGAAGCTTCATTTATGAACCTGAAGCTTCCCATTTTCTTTTCGTGCTACCGGTTGTGTCGCACCTGGACTCTTTTCCCGAAACATTGTGATGATGGCAACGGATGCGATGATCATGACAGCAGCAATCAAGGTTTGGCTTGTCAATTGTTCATCAGCGATCAGCCAGCCTAGAAATACTGCGACAATCGGGTTTACATAGGCGTACGTGGAGACCAGAGAGGGCTCTGCATTTTTCAAAAGCCAAATATACGCCGTGTAGGCGACAATGGAACCAAATCCAACTAAATAGCCAAAGGCAATCCAGGAACGCAGGGTAATCTCCGATATATGCAGCTTCGTCCAATCTTCGAGAAACAGCGACGCGATCCCCAGCAAAATTCCTCCAATGAGCATTTGCAAGGCCGTTGCCATCACAGGTGATGCTGGGAGCTTTGCCTGGCGCGAATACAACGATCCCACTGACCAACAGATCGAGGCAAACAGGAGCGCCAGGATTCCGATCAAATCTATTCCTTGATTGCCTGTGCCCTCGGGATGGACAACCAGCACAGCGATCCCCGCCAAGCCAAACAGGATTCCTCCCATGACTCCAACCGTAGGCTTCTTCTTGCTGCCACCGATCCAGTTGAAAACGAGAATCCACAACGGCACGGTAGCGATTAGCAAGGACGCGATTGCTGACGGTACCTTGAGCTGTGCCCATGCAACTACACCGTTACCACCGAGAAGCAGCAACGCCCCAACTATTCCAGCCCCTCTCCATTCTGCTGCACTGGGCAGCTCTGCCCCTTTCCAACGCCCGATCAGGAATAGGACCAATCCCGCCAAGAAGAACCGCGCACCCGCCATAATAAAGGGTGGCATCGATTCAATGGCGATCTTCATCCCGAGATAAGTGCCCCCCCAAAACAAGTAGACCGCTAGCAACGCAATCGTAACGCCAAATAATTTCGAATCTTTTTTTCCTGTCATTGTGCTTCCACCTTGGTTTTCAAATTTCTTTCCAGCCATCCTCGTAGATCGTCGACAAGATGAAGGTCGTGGAGGTTTCCAGTATTTCGTCATACTGAACCATTTCATCGATCAGATTGGTGATATCTTCCGGTGCCGTCGCACGTACTTTTAGCATCATACACCACTCTCCCGCGAGCCGTTGGCATTCGATGATGGTCACGTTCGGTACCTGAACATTCACAATCTTCGCTGTGATTTCTTTGAAATCCTGACATCTTGCTTTGACGAAGATCAATACCTTCAGCCTTTGGTCTAATTTTCTCCAGTCAATGATGCCTCGGTACCCCTTGATAACCCCATTCTTTTCCAGCTTGGCAACCCGTTGGTGGACAGCCGGTCGCGAGATGTGCAGCAGCTTGCTGATTTCCTCATGAGATATCCTTCCGTTTTCCTCGAGCAATTGAACAATTCTCAGGTCAACCTCATCCATCACATACCTCCTGTGGTTATAGTAGCATATTTTCCTTCATATAGACCATTCGTACTCTATATTGACCGAATTCAAACGAATAGTAAATACAGAGCAAGATATCCCAAAAAAATAATGCCAAAAACCGTCGGTTAAGCCCCCCTATCATTACGAATCGTTACTTAGGTACCCATAAAAAAAAGAACAAGCCCCCGCTTGATTGTAAGCGGGGACCAGCTTAGAAGCATCGTCCTTATCATTCTGATTTCTCAAACAACGCCATCCACTCATCAACTTGGATGGAAACGACTTGCTCTCCTTCTTTTTCAACTGCGAAGTAGGCTTGGATTTCTTCATCAGCACTTGTAATATGCGCAGTTACTTGCTCAACCTGCTCCTCAGTCTCTGTCGTACGTCTGACCCAAGTCGCATACGGGAACGTCTTTTTACGGATGCGCGAATGACTCTCGACCAGTCCCTCTTGCTCTATCCATACTAACCATTCGGAGCGTGAGTAACTTCGTACATGGCTGTGATCACGAAGTTTTTCCAGTGTATTCACGAATCGATCGAGCTTTTCATCCTCTGCTGCGATATTGTCGATCAGCACAAATTTTCCACCCGGCTTTAGGACACGGGCAACTTCTTTTACAAATGCCTCTGGGTTCGGAAAGTGATGAGCCGCGATTCTGCACCCGACTGCATCAAAGGATTCACTCAAAAACGGTAGTGCTTCCGCATCTGCAACCACATAAAAGACATTGCTCGCGTGAGATTTCAGATGGTTTCGCGCCGCTGCGAGCATCGGCTGTGTCAAATCGGTCGCAAAGACTTGACCGACATGTGGAGCGATTGCCTTGGTAAGATGACCGCCACCCGTTGCCACATCGAGAAACACCCAATCAGTCGAAGGATTCAGCCAAGGCGTGAGGAGAGCGAGATCCTCTCCCGTAGCATGCGTCTGGCTATTCACATACTTTTCAGCATTCGCACCGAACTGCTGTTTGACTTCCTCTTTAATCTTTTTGTCATCGCGCATGAGAATCGCCCTCCTCTATTCTTCGTTCACGATTACTTTCTTCCCTCTCATTTTCATGATCAAGGGAACGGTGATCCAGAGAACCGCAATAATCAGAAACACCAGCGATACTGGCTTTTCAATAAAGATAGAAAAATCACCATTGGACGTCGTCAGCGCGCGTCTCAAATTATTTTCAATCATCGGACCCAAGACCAAGCCCAGAACGAGTGGAGCCATTGGGAAATCGTTTTTCGCCAAAAAGTAACCCACGAGTCCACAGAGGAGCAGCAAGACCAGATCAAAAACGGAGACACGGACTGCGTATACACCAAACACAGAAATGGCAACGATCATCGGGATCAAATATTTAGGTGGTGTCTCAATCAGCTTCGCAAACACCTTTACGAGCGGCATATTGAGGATCAAGAGCATCACGTTTCCGATGAACATACTGGCAATCAAGCCCCAAGCGATGTTCGGATGATCTTCAAACAAAAGCGGACCTGGCTGCACGTTGTACATAATCAGTGCGCCCATCAATACCGCTGTCGTCCCTGTACCCGGAATCCCCAAGGTCAGAAGTGGGATCATCGCCCCGCCAGATGCTGCGTTGTTTGCCGACTCTGGAGCCGCTACCCCAGCGATTGCCCCTTTGCCGAATTTTTCAGGCGTTTTACTGATTTTCTTTTCCAGCAAATAAGCGAGGAAGGATGCCAATGTAGCACCAGAACCAGGAACAATTCCTTTAAAGAATCCAACCAGTGATCCGCGGAGAATCGGTCCAGCACTTTCTTTCAAGTCTTGCTTGGTCGGTATAATTCGGGAGATTTTGGCGATCTCTCCCTCATTCACATCCCGTTCGAGAATCGTCTTGAACACTTCTCCAAGCGCAAATACCCCTACAGCGATCGTCAAAAATTCCAAACCGGAATAAAGCTCGGGCATATCAAAGGTAAAACGCGCCACACCCGATACATTGTCCAGCCCGATCGTCGCGATCAATAAGCCAAAAACCGTCATCATCAATGCTTTGGTCACGGACTTGCCTGCCAGCCCGCTCAGTGCACATAACCCCAAGATCATCAGCGAAAACTCATCTGCCGGACTGAGCTTGAGTGCTACTTCCGAGAGTGGCTCTGCCAAAAATACCAGACCGATCAGCGAGACGAGTCCTGCAAAAAACGAACCAATTGCAGCGATAGAGAGAGCGACTCCCGCTCTTCCCTGCTTAGCCATCGGGTATCCGTCCAGTACGGTAACAACAGAAGATGACTCACCAGGTGTATTCAACAAAATCGAAGTAGTAGAGCCGCCATACATCGCTCCGTAATAAACCCCTGCCAGCAAAATAATGGCGCTGGTCGCCGCTGCTTCTGGAGGCAGTCCACTCGTCAACGAAGCGGTCACCGGAATCAACAAGGCCACGCCACTGATTGGGCCAATCCCTGGCAATACCCCGACTACTGTACCGATCAAGACACCCACAAATGCAAAGATAATATTTTGCCATTGCAGGGCAGTGGCAAATCCGTTCAGCAAATAATCAAATGCACTCATTTCATCCACCTCCTACAAGCCTAACCATGTTGGTAAACCGGGTAAAGTGCCATCGAGAACTTCCACGTACAACAAGTAGACACCGAATGAAAATGCACCGGAAATGAGCACGCTGTTGAGCCATTTCCCTTTCTGCATCGTCTGAAATCCAACCAAAAGGAAAAGGAAGGTACTGATCACATAGCCGATTTCCTCTAGAAGCAATACGTAGAATAAGGCCGCGACAAGAATGATGAGGAACCGTTTGTAATCGAGCTTTTCCTTCTCTTTCTTGCCCTCTTGCTTGTATTTGAATGTCTCATAAAATAATCGCAGGCTGAGCAGGATCAGCAAGCTTCCGAGTCCCATTGGAAAAATGTTTGGTCCGACATTGCTGCCGTAAGCACTCGCCGAGATGTTTTGGCTCCCGACCACAAATGCTACGCCCAACACGAGAAAAATCAGACTGGCGAAGCGGTCAAATGTTTTGCTCACGTATGTTCCCTCCTGTTCGTACAAGAATCCAGAATGAAGGAGGAGGAGAAGAATCGCTTCTTCTCCATCCCCCATCAAACCTTTTTATTTTGCCATTCCGAGCAAGCTCAGGATTTCCTTGAACATTTTTTCTTGCTCACCCAGGTAGCTCTTGAAGTCTGCACCGTTTTTGTAGCCATCGTCCCAGCCGTTTGCTTCCAGCTCTGCTTTCCACTCAGGAGTCTCTGTCATGGCTTTCAATTTTTGCTCCCAGTAAGCAACAGCATCTGGTGTCATGTCTTTTGGTCCAAATACACCGCGCCAGTTGATCAGCTCCGTGTCATAACCGGATTCTTTATACGTCGGGATGTCCTTGAACATTCCTTTCAAGCGCTCCGGGGAAGAAACACCCAAGATTCTTACTTTTCCGGATTTCAAGTATTCACCCGAACCGGATACATCTGTAGCCAGTACGTCAGCATTGCCACCCAAGAGAGATGCGATCGCTTCTCCACCGCCATCGTAAGAGATGTATTTCACTGATTTCGGATCAATTCCCGCTTTTACAGCTGGCATCAAAAAGGTCAAGTGATCAAGCGAGCCAGGAGCAGAACCGCCTGCAACCGTTACTTTGGTTGGATCAGCTTTGATTGCATCCATTAACGATTTCAGATCCTTGTATGGAGAATCGGCTGCTACTACGATCGCGCCGTAATCTTTCGTCAATTGTGCCAACGGAGTCATATCATTGTAGGAATGCGGGCTGTTTCCTTCTTTTTTCACATTGTTGATGACGATTGGTGTAGAGGGAAGCAAGAGCTTATAGTTGTTTTTCTTGTCTTGCGTCACGAAATCAGCCAAACCTACTGCCTGTCCCCCACCTGGCTTGTTTTCGACGGAGATCGTCTTGTCTACCAGCTTCGTTGCTGACATCACCTTTGCGAGAGAACGCGCTGTTTTATCCAAACCGCCGCCTGCCCCAGACGGAGCGATAACCGAGATCGGTTTTTCCGGATAGGTAGAAGCTCCTCCAGAGGATGCTGTCTGCCCACCGCCGCCTCCACAGGCTGCGAGGCTAAGTGCCATTGCCGTAGTGAGGAGTACTCCGGTCCACTTTGTCCATTTGTTTGATTTTTTCATTTTTATAACCCCCTCGATTGATAGCGTTTTCAAATAAGTTAAGGAGATCATAGCATCCGATGAAAACGCTTCCTAGTTTGTTCAGATAATTTGGATAAACACCATATTTACGATTATTTTCATTTTTTTCACGCCAAAAAGACCTGCCGTTCCGGTCAGGGAACGTACAGGCCTTGCCATAGATTCGACTGTAAAACTTCGTCAGGCGCTGGTCTCCTTTGGCTGTTTGATCCTGCTGTGGCGGTTCGTCCATACACGAGCGCCGAAGGAAAACAACGTCAGGACAAGAACTAAACGAAACAGATGAAACGCTGTCACTAAGATCGGATCGGCACCTGTCGCCAAGGCAGTCAAACTCATCTCGGCGAGTCCACCTGGCACCGTAGCCAGAATCGCGGTCACGATATCGGTAGCCGTCACGTAAGAAATGCCGATGGCAAGCGCAATCACCATGACGAACAAGAACAGGGAATGCATGAGACCGAACAGAAAGAATCGACGGTTTTTGGCGATGTCCTCTCGTTTGAAGCCAAGACCGATGCTGACCCCGATGAATATTTGCGCCCCTTGGACTAAGATGCTTGGCAACGCAGGACTCTCTCCCACAAGCGATGTATTCATCGAAATCAAAGCGGTCACGAGCAAGGCACCTAGCAAGAACGGAGCGGGTATATAACAGCGTGACGCAATCAACGCTCCAATGACACCAGCCACAAGAATCATGACTGTCTGCCCAATCCCCAGCATGTGTTCTGTAGTAGCTGTCTGTATGGCAGCATGAGTAGGTAGAAATGTCACAAGATAAGGAGTGCAAAGCACGACGCTGATCGCACGAATCGAGTGGAAAATCGTGATGACTTGTTGATTTCCTCCAGCCGTTTGCCCCACCGACACCATTTCCGATAATCCGCCGGGAATGTTACTGAAGATCGCCGTTATTCCGTCTACTCGGCAGACCTTATAAAATATCCAAGCGTTTCCCAAACTGATTAAGATGGTCAAAATCGTGGTGATGAGCATCAAACCGATGTGCCCTGTCATCGTATCGACGATTTCTGGTGTCATTCGCAGACCAAGGGTGATCCCGATCACTGTCAAGCCTGCTTGACGAAACCATCGGGGAATCCAAAGATTTTTCACCCCAAGCATATTACAAATAACCGTGGTGACTAATGCTCCGAGCAGCCAAGGAAGTGGACTGTGGATGGTAGCAAATAGCCAGCCTCCCAGTGATCCGAGCAGCAATGTAAACAGAATGCGTAACAGCATAAGCGTTCCCTCTCCTACTCTCCGACGTTGTATGAAGCTTCTAGGGTGGGGGTACACCTAGTGTAAAACAATTGTTCTCGCAGCAAAAATACAAAATGGTTATCGTTAGCGATTCCTTGAATGAATACTAAAAAAACTGCTGGCTCCAAGATCAGAGAGTTCCCAGCAGTTCCTTTTTCCTTGCTTAATCGAGAAATGTTATCTCACCCTGCTCCATGAAGCGTACAAATGCCTTGACCATTTGCAAGTCCATTGAGTCCGCATGATAAAACATCCAGGTGCTTCGCCTGATCGGCTCCCCTTCTGCTGTGGTCAGCTCAATCATGTGCAGATCGTCTTTGCCATTGAGCACGCCTCGTGGAAGGATGGCGTACCCCAAACCGTTTGCTACCATTTCACTGCATGTATCCGCCTTGTCGACCTCCATGCCGATCAGCGGGGGTTGGGAAAATCGTTCGGTCCACCAGTTGTCTACTAACGCCTGCAGCATCGGATCGGTCTCGTAGTCGATTCGCGGCAGGGTGGGCAGGTCGTCGATATGAATAGGTTCCGTGGAAACGACATAGACAGATTCCTCGAACAGCAAGTGCTTTTGGTCGGACCAGTTGTAGCTTCCCCGGACGAAGCCTACGTGCACGTCCTGATTATACACGGACTTGTAGACGTCTTTGCTCCATCCGGTCATCACCTTGTACTCGACGTTTGGATAGGCTTCCTTGAACTTTTTCAAGATCATCGGGAGCTTGTACCGTGCAAAATAGTTGGATACCCCCAGCCTGAGCGTACCATTGACCTCTTCTCCCATGTTCAAGACATGCTCCTTGATATTGCGCAGTCTGAGGAGCATTTCATCCGCGCATTTGGCCAAATACTCGCCTTGAGGAGTGAAATGAACGCCTCTACTCCCCCGTTGCACGATCTGTACGCCAAACTCTTTTTCAATCTGCCGCAGCCGTTTGGTCAGAGCAGGCTGGGACAAATACAAGCTTTCGGCTGTTTTCGTGATGTTTTGTTCCTGGTACAAGGTTTGGAGAATGTACCAATCGCGATATTCCATAGCTATAGTGTCTCCGCATGATTATTTGTCACTTCTTTATTTATCACATTTTTCTCCTTCCTTTTCAAATAGTTTCCAATCACAATCACCAGAAGTGCCAATGCTACCGGCAAAATCATATGCAACGAAGGCATTACCCCCTCCAGGAAGCTGCCAACTGCTTTGTCTCCTACAATCATTTCTCCTGCTGTATATCCGAGCAAAGCCGCCCCCAACAATACGATGATGGGAAAACGGTTCATCAGCTTCATCAGCAACTGACTTCCCCAAATGATGAGCGGAATGCTGATGGCAAGACCGATGATGACCAAAACCAGGTTCCCGTTTGCTGCTCCAGCTACGGCAATGACATTGTCCAGACTCATAATCAGATCGGCAAAAATAATGGTTTTGAGTGCCTCAACAAAACTCGCTCCCCCACCAATGTGACTGTCCTCATCTTCACCTTTTAACAGCTTGACCGCAATCCAGATGAGCAAAAGTCCTCCAACGACTTGGACAAACGGGATTTTCAACAGCCAGATGGCAATGAAGGTAAGGATGATCCGCAGTCCAATTGCACCGAAGCTCCCCCAAAAAGTGGCTTTTTTCTGTAGCTCTGGACTCAGGTTCCGACAGGCAAGAGCAATAACGACTGCATTGTCTCCACTCAGGACCAGGTTGATCATAATGATTTGTAGTAAGCTAAGTAAGTAATCTGTCATGATGTCTCCCTCCAATATTGCTGATATTGACAATAATAGACCTATCTTTTCGTTAGCGCAGTATTATTTCTATTATTTGCATATATTTTTTTTGAAAGACCGGCTACTTCTTGTATCCATACACAGAAAAATCCGCCCGTACTTTTCGAATCGCTAGCCAAACCGGCAATCCTCTCGCTACCCAGCGCAGGGCAGACATAATATTTTGTTCATTTTCAAACTGCTCGACGATGATGACGGTCTTTTCATTGATGTATGTCTGTAGCTCCTCCCAGCCCATTGCCGAATAGCGGTCATTTCCATACGTTTTCAGCGCCAAAAAGTCTTCGCGTTTTGGGTCCTTCAGTTGGAGGAGATGTTGAATGGCTCTCGCACATTCGGGATGAATGGTATTATTCATGATGTCATGCCTCACTTTGGTATTGGGTGACCTTTTTCCAGCACCTGATATTTTTTTATTTCTTTCCTAACGATTTCAATTGCGATTTTATTCTTATCCGGTACGCCTTTTATTAAGTAGTATGTACTGCCCGGGACGTAGAAGGAAGTATCGCCCTCTTTGAACTCCTCCCACTCGCCTATTCTGTTGACTACCCCAAGCCTGCTATCTAGATTGGTTTCAGTTAGCTCCTCTTCAATCGGAACGTAATAATATCCATCATGAACGAGGTATTCAAAAAATATGTCTTCCGATTTTTCGAGCCAACTCGCGTCTTTCGAATCTAATGCTGTATTCTCCATAGTGGTAAGACATAGAAGTTACTTGTTGCGCTTTGATCGAGTCTTCGATTTGCGAGATGCCCATGCCGGCACTTCCAATACCAAGAACACTCAAGCTAAAGATGACAAACAACCATTTTCGATTCATCAATCGTTCACCACCGAGCACAAGATACACTCTCTTCCCCCATGTTAAATGATCACAGCAAGCTTCGCACGCAAATAAAAAAGGCCATCATCACTTTGGTAGGATAACGACCTTTTGTGTTTCTGTTGATTCAGTTTTTCTGCTCGAGTCTTCGTCGTCCGTTGTCTCATGTCAGCAAAAGCGAAAATGCTTCTGTTTAGCTCTGGGTTTCTTTTGCCTTCACGGGCCAGCTTTTCGCGTTGCTTGCGTGCTGCGCTTTTTGCCATAAGTCACTCACTCCTCTTTGACGGCTTACTACCATGATTACCGTCCTTGGTGTTATCATAGAACGCTTCCTGTCTGGTTGCAATGAAAATAGTAAAATCGCCTACAACTCTTGTCCATTCCTTTTTCTACCCCCTGAATAGGATAGTTTGACAGGAGGTGTTGAGACTCGATGCAAAAGAAAAGAATCACGGCGAGACGCGTAGAAAACCAAGTGTATTCCAATCGGGTTCTGCGCTCTGAATTCGATCGCAACTGGCGTACAGTAATCTCCAGAAGTGGTTACGTTATTTATATTGCAACAGCGAATCGAGCAAAAATAACTGTACTGCTTTCAAATGGATCTAGGAAATTGCTCATCTTCAGACAAGGTGGAAGAGTATTGGTAGGCGGTGGGGGTACCAGTCATTATAGCAAACCACACATTGCAAAGGACTTGTAAGATGTGGGAATCGCCCTGCTCAGAATAGCGTGTGACAGGGCGTTTTTCATGGAGCGGATCGCTTACCTCGTCTTAATAATCACCGTCATTTTTTGCTTCATCTTTGTATCCTGAATCCTTCCGATGATCTCCGCTCGCTTCCATACAACAAATTTATGCTCTTGCCCGTTATGCAGCTTGATCTTCATTCCGTTTGGGATCACGAATAGCGTATTCCGCTTTTCAACTGCCGCAATATCATTCAAGCTTAATTCGAGAGGTTGTGTTTGAATATTGAAACTGTGTGGTTGAAAATAGAGTCTTTCACTCGTAATCGTTAACTTCCCACCTACTCCTTCCATTCCTCTGAATAGGTTTGCCGCTATATTCTCTTGCACGATCGTTTCGTTTCGCCTGAGTTCCATTGTTTCCTTTTCCCCTCCGACATACGATTCCGTTTTTTTCACGAATTGGTAGGCACTTCATATTACCATAACTAGGAATAAAGAAACACAGTAGATGGCTTCAACGATCTACTGCGGTTCTTTTCATTAACAATCCTACCTATTCAAAAAAAGCACTGGGGTATTCAACAACGCCCGAGATATGAGCCAAGGCATTTTCTTGCAGTTCCAAAGCCATAAATACTTCATCCGGTACGTCGAAAGGTGCTTTTATTCCCCATCGGGATGCTTTTTGGAAGCCAAACTTCGGGTAATATTCGGGATGGCCGAGGACAACAACAGATTGGTATCCCAGTTCTTTGGCTTTTTGGAGGGCTTCGAGAATTAATTTCTTTCCTATGCCTTTGCTTTGGTAATCGGGCAAGACAGACACTGGAGCAAGTGCAAGTGACTCTATGCTCTGATTGTCATTGCAGATGTGTACTTTTGAAAAAAGAATATGTCCCAAGATCGCTTGATTTTCTTCATCAATCGCGACGAGAGATAACGCGGGGATAAATGCATCCGATTTTCTGATGCGAGACACCAATTCATGTTCTTTGTGATCGGTGAACTCTGCATTCGCGAATGCACTTTTTACGACTTGTTCAGTAACGGAATAATCATCTACCTGTTCTATTCTGATCATCGTGTTCATCGTTCACATCTCCTCATTCCATATCGCTTGTATTGCCCATATGTTATCACATCTATATGGCAAAGCGCCCTGCTCGTATGCCTGGAGACAGGGCGCTTCGTTTGTGTAAAGACGCAGGTTAATAAGTAAACTTATTGATCAAAACTTTCAGCTCTTCCGCCAATGACGACAAGGATTGAGCGGAGGTTGAGATCTCTTGCATGGAGGCGAGCTGCTCTTCGGTAGAGGCTGCTACTTCCTCGGCTGTTTCGGCATTGCTTTTCGCAATGGTGACGAGCACATTGGCTGTCGCGGTTACTTCCTGAACAGCAGCCAAGATTTGCTGTGCGATCATGGAAACCTCTGCGATATGTGGATTGGTCAGTCTGGTGCTCTCCATGATGCCTTCAAACTTGTGAATCGTCTCCTCGGAAACGTTCAAACCTGCTGCAACATCCAGTCTGACTTTTTCCATATTGTCGACGGATTGCTTGGTTTCCCGTTGAATCTCTGTGATCAATTCAGAAATTTGCTTGGCCGACAATTGTGATTGCTCAGCCAACAGGCGCACCTCTGTAGCAACAACGGCAAAGCCCTTACCATGCTCACCAGCCCGCGCCGCCTCAATCGCTGCATTCAATGCCAACAAATTCGTCTGCTGGGCAATTCCACTGATGACATCCGAGATCGTGCCGATTTCTTTCGAACGATCATAGAGTGATTTGGTCATGCGGTCCGACTGTTCTACCGATTCATGAATCGACTTCATTTGACCCATGACTTGAGCGACAAAGTTGCCTCCTTCTTCTGCCTGAACCGTTGTTTGCTGAGCAGTATCTGACAACACATTAACACTCTCTACAATCCGTGTGACCCCTTCCGAAATGTCCTGCAATGAACGAACATTTTGGTCGATTCCGCTCGTTTGTTGTTCCGCGCTGCCAGCTACGTCCTGAACAGAAGTCGTTACATGCTCGGTTGCAATGCTCGTCTGCTGCGCACTCGCAGTTAATTGCTCCGAAGACGCCGCTACTTGCTCTGCCCTGGCCTCAACATCGGAAATGAGCGCACGAAGGTTATCCTGCATCGTGTTAAACGCATGACCAAGCTCACCGATTTCATCAGTTGACCGCACTTTAATCGGGTCAGTCAAAATACCTTGGCTCACTCTGACCGCGTGTACCTTCACTTCCTGAATGGACTGGAGAAGGGAACGCAGTACAGCTGCTACAATGAGTCCTCCCAGCAGCAAGCAGATCGTGATCGTCCAAAACGTTTGTGCGAAAATCGGCTGTGCAGCATCCTCAATCTCTGACAGGTACATCGACCCGGCAATTTTCCAACCTGTAGCCGGATTCGTCACATAGTAAATCTGTTTCGGGATGCTTTGCTCCTCGTATTGGAATTGACCTGTTTCCCCTTGGTACATATTATCGTAAAAACTCTCTTGTGCCAGCGTTCCTGCCTGATTTTCCGGATGGACGACATACTTCTTATTGCTATCCACTACGATGACATCTCCATCGGAACCGATGCTGACTGAGTTTGCCAGTTGTTTGATCTGTTCAATCCCGACGGTAATGCAGATAACCCCTGCGCCATCCTCCGTCGTTCTCGCTACCGCTACTAAAACCTCGCCGGATACCGCCGAAATATATGGCTCCGTTACGACGACAGTCCCCTTGTTTTCCATCGCTCTTTTGTACCAGTCTCTCGTCCGCGGATCAAACCCTGCCTGTACTTCTTGCCTAGGAGCGCGGAAGTACTGTCCGTCAACCGTTCCCACACTGATACTGGACGCTTCCGCATGCATACCCATATACATATCCAGATGATGCATGATTTCTTCTTGGATATCAGTTGATTTCACGCCAGGTGTGATATCTTTTGCCAAATAGTCAGCATCCTTCTTTTTGCCCTCAAACGTACTGCTGACGATGGAGTTGACCAAATCGACGTTTTCGTTGGCGCTGTCCATGATCTGTTTGTCAATTTCTTGTTTCGCTTGATTGTAAGCCAGGCTTCCAACGACAAGGGAAGGGACTAACAGAATCAAGAGAAATGTGATGATGAGCTTGGTTCGATAGCTTCGAAACCAATTTCGCAAGTTAACTTTCACTTCATTTCATCTTCTTTCTAAGTTGTATTTGGATAAACGTTTCATGTTGGTGAAGTCCTAATTTTTTATATCGGTAACGAAGGAAGGTTCATTAAGTAAAAAAATATACAGAACTGTCATAGGTATAGAAAAAGCGGACCCTGAGGCCATAGAAAAACCGCCCTGCTTATGTATGACAGACAGGACGGTCGGTATTGGCTGACTATTTAGTAGCGAAATTTATTGATCATTGCCTTCATTTTCCCCAAGCGAATGAATTGTTCGTCACGTACACGAAGCTTTTCTGAGACAGACGTATCCTTATACGAATAAATACCTGCTCCGGTCTTGGTGCCAAGATTGCCTTCTGCTACTCGTCCCTCAATGATGGCGGGGGCTTTTGTCGAGGAATCCAGCTCTGGCGCCAGGTTATCCATCACACGCTTCCACGTATCGAGTCCACCAAAATCGGCCGTCTCAATAGGTCCGACAAAAGCCCAACGATAGCCAATGCCATCCTTCATCACCGTATCGATCTGGGCTGCATCTGCCACACCTTCTGCGAGCAAATGAAAAGCTTCTCTCATCAAGGCCGTTTGCAGACGATTGGCGATAAAGCCCGGTACATCCTTTTTCAGCAAAACTGGGGACTTCCCGATCTCTTCCATCAACTGCATCGTCTTGTGAACCACTTCCTGCGCGGTCTTCTCGTGCCTGACTACCTCGACCAACGGAACCAATTGGGCTGGATTGAAAAAATGTGTAATGATAAAGCGTTGTGGCGTAGTAGCTTTTTCGATCAGTCGCGCAATCGAAAACGTAGACGTATTGGAAGCAATAATCGCATCTGGCCTCGCGTATTGCTCCAGCTTTTCAAACAGCTCCCACTTCAGCTCGATGACTTCTGGTACCGCTTCTGTGATGACTTCTGCATCAGATACTGCCGCTCGCAAATCCGTGGTCAGGACGATTTGCTCTAGCGCTGCTACTCTAGATTGTTCTGCAATCACTCCCTCTGCAACCAGAAGGGAAAGGCTGTGCTCGATGCTAGCTCTCGCTTTCATCAAAAACGCTTCCTGCAAATCGTAAAGAGAAACACGAAATCCAGCCAATGCGTATAGCTGCGCGATTCCATGTCCCATAACACCTGATCCGATAACAGCCGCATGCTTTTCCATAGAATGAGCCTCCCAGGGGGAAATAGGTTTACTAACAAAGCTTTCCACGATCAAATACCTAGTTCCTGCCCAGCAAATTCCTACTACTTTTACTGAAATTCATTCCTATGGCGCTTGTTGGGGAAAACAAATTTTTGTACCATTAAAATCTCATGCATGAACCCAATTCTTGGAATGCACGTTTCACATCTGGAGGTACACATGAAACTACTGAATAAAGTCGTAGTCATCACAGGAGCCAGTCGGGGATTAGGTCTTGAAATGGCAAATGTTCTGGCAAAAGAAGGAGCAATTGTTTGGGCAACCTCTCGATCCGCGCCTCCTCCCAACGAAATCGCACACGCTGAACCGGGAAGTGTGACGAATATACAGCTAGACGTGACAGACGAGCAAAGTGTCCTTGCTCTGTTTGCCCATGTACAAAGGTTATACGGGCGTCTAGATGTCCTCGTCAACAATGCAGGAGTCGGCGTGTTTAAGCCTGTTGAACAAACGAGCTTAGAAGAATGGGAGAATGTTTTCCGCACCAATGTAACCGGACTCTTTCTTTGCAGCCGTGAAGGATACAAGGTAATGAAAGCTCACGGAGGCCGAATCATCAATATCTCTAGTGTCTCAGGATATATTCCGATTGCGGACAACGGCGTTTATGGTGCTTCGAAATTTGCCGTCCAAGGCTTTTCCCAAATTTGCAATGAAGAGTGGAAAAACGACAATGTGAGGGTCTCTACCATTTTTCCCGGTGCCGTTCATACAAACATGACGGAGGACCGGCATTTTTTTGATCCGAGTGCGATGCTCGTACCAAAAGATGTGGCAGATACCGTGTTAGATATCGCCTCCCGTCCCCTCCACGTTCGAATCGATGAAGTCAAAATCCTTCCTCCTACAGGCATTCTCTAAATAACAGATGAATAAGGAGCGTTTACAAATGCAGCAAGTAGCAATGATCACAGGAGCAGGCAATGGGATCGGGGCCGCAGCAGCAAAACTTTTGGCTCAGCATGGGGTCCATGTCGCTGTTCTTGATGTACAAGAAGAAAAGGCACAGTTAGTCGCCAAAGAAATCAAGCAGACAGGCGGTCAAGCCTTGCCCATTCGCTGTGATGTCGGCCAACGAGGGCAAGTTGAAGAAGCCATCCAGCTTGTGGAATCTCATTTTGGGAATGTCACCATCTTGGTCAATAATGCAGGAGTGGGCGGTCCATTCCACCGAGTCGACGAAGTCTCCGATGAGGAATGGGATTGGATCATGAATACCAACCTGAAGAGTGTGTTCCTATTTTGCAGAAACCTGTTGCCCAAGATGAAAGAAAGGAACTACGGGCGGATCGTAAACATCGCTTCCATTCAGGGCTTGCTAGGCTCTGCACATTCATCCACCTACGTCGCTTCCAAACACGGCATGATCGGCTATACGAAAACAATCGCTGCCGAATGGGGAGAGCACGGGATTACTTGCAACGCCATCTGTCCGGGATATGTGGATACGGCGATGGGCGTACGGCCGGAGGATATTTCGGATTACATGAATCGGGTCATCGCAAAAAGCCCGGTGAAACGCGTAGCTCAGCCGATGGAAATCGCCCAGATGATTTATCATCTCGTCGGACCACATAGCGGGTACATCAACGGAGCGAGCATCACCATGGATGGCGGGATCAGCAGCCACATCGGGATTACGGATCAGTTGTCCTAGTTCGGACACGTAGAAAAAGCCGCACGCTCGGTCAGCTTCCACCGGGCATGCGGCCTTTTTTCCCTATAAAAAGCGGCGGTGCACTTTCTTACCGTCGTACGTAAACAACACTTGTCGATCCTCCACCATCGATTCCAGGTGAACGGATTTCCCCCACAAGGTATAGATGTAAGGCAATGTTTTTTCTACGTATTTGACGTCCAGCTCCAGCCCTTCAAAATGATGCTTCAAGTACATCTCGCCGGAGCGTAAGTAATCCCCATCGTGCACGAGTACATAAGGGAATCCCCCGTTAACCCGTGTGCCCGCAAGACCATCGCGTACCTGTTCCCACTGCTTTTCCGCAACAACCCAGTCGTTGCCCTGCTTGCCGAACATATATAAATCCAGATCACTGACGAGGTCCTTGGTCAGGAAGTTGCGTATGAAGCTGATGTCGGACTCCAGCTCGCGCACCTCGAAAATTTTCGCGCGTCCCTCTCCTGGCTTGCGTCCGAAGCGCTCCTGCTCTTCCTTGGTCGGATTATCCCAGCGTTTTTCGATGTCCTCCAAAATTTTCAGACCCAAATGATACGGATTAATGCTCGTCGTCGAAGGCTGAATGACAGAGGAATGCAGCTTGGCAAACTCGATCGTCTCCGATTCTGTCAGCTCCATTTCCCGCAGGATGCGCATGTGCCAGTAGGTAGCCCACCCCTCGTTCATGATCTTCGTTTCCATCTGCGGCCAGAAATACAGCATCTCATCCCGAATGATCGTCAGCACATCCCGTTGCCAATCGTCCAGGATATTGCTGTATTCCATAATGAAGAGCAACAGGTCTTTTTCCGGCTCCGGCGGGAATTTGCGCGGTGCTTTTACCGGCTCGGCTTCCTCTTTTGCTTTGCGGTCCAACCCCCAGAGATCGTCATATGGGGATTGTCGTTCTTTCTTCGTCTTTTTGTTAGCTTCCTCGGGCTCTCGTTTCCAACGCAGCTTTGGACGCAGCAAGCTCGGATCGATATGCTCTTGAATTGCCAAGCTCGCATCGAGTAAATTCTCGACAGCATCCTTGCCGTACTCGATCTCATACTGGCGAATTCGCTCTCCGCTGGCCGCCATGCTCTCGACCATATCCCGATTCGTGTTGGAGAAGCGCACATTGTTTTTGAAAAAGTCGCAGTGAGCAAGGACGTGAGCCACAATGAGCTTGTTTTGGATCAAGGAATTGCCGTCCAAAAGAAACGCGTAACAAGGATTGGAATTGATGACGAGCTCGTAGATTTTGCTCAGATTCAGGTCATATTGCAGTTTCATTCTGTAAAAGGATTTTCCAAAACTCCAATGAGAAAATCGTGTCGGCATTCCATACGCGCCAAATGTATAAATGATGTCAGACGGGCATATCTCGTATCGCATCGGGTAAAAATCGAGATTGAACCCTTTGGCGATCTCGGTAATTTCATCAATGGATCGCTCCAGTTCTTTTCGCTCGTCGTTGGTCAAATCGTTTCGCCTCCCCCTTTTGCCGTCGGTCTACTTTATGTATATGGGGGACCGCGCTAAAAGACGCCATCGTTCCGAAGAAAAAAGGCATCCCCGGCCGGAGACACCCTTGATTTGTTTTTCATCGTGCTACTTAACCCTTGAACCAGTCGCGTACACCAGAATAAATAAGAGCTCCCGCGAATACGACCACAGCAATCAGACCAACTCCGTCTACCAGCGGGTCCAATCCACTTAGGAAGGAACCTTCCAACGGCGCTTTCAGCAATGCGTAACCACCGAGGAGACCTCCAACGTTGGAAATCCATTTGTTCATATTACGTCACCTCCCGTCGCAGCAGCCTGTAAGCGTTGCCACTGCGATACTTTACTCTATGTCGGAGGTTGACAAGCGGTCTGTACGGTAGTCCAAGGCGTGTTCACCAAATTACAATTGGGCTTTAGCGGTTGTTCAAAAAATCGACTTTTGATCACGAAGTAATATTGCATGCATATTCGACATCGAAAGTGACGTTCACCTTCAAAGTCCGGTGCTCATGTAGGATGCCTACACTCCGCTCCTCCTTCTTCAGGTTCTCGCCACTTTCTCGATGCTGAAAAGTCGACTTTTTGAACTTGGATTTTTACGTTAAAATAGAGAACAGACAAATCGTACAGGTTATGCGAAAAAGGAGTGACGCACTCATGAAGCTGTTTTTGATGCTTGGCAGTATCAGTGGATTTCTTTCGGTTGCGTTAGGAGCATTCGGAGCACATGCACTGAAGGAAAAACTGGACGCCTATTCGCTGGGCATTTTCCATACGGGCGTGACCTATCAGACGACACATGCGCTGGCTCTCGTGCTGGTTGCCCTGTTGCTCAAATGGTACCCGGATTCATCTGGCCTCGTCTGGGCAGGCTGGTGCTTTGTAGCTGGTACGTTGATCTTCTCCGGCAGTCTCTACACGCTGGCTATGACAGGAATTAAGGTTCTCGGTGCGATTACGCCGATTGGCGGAGTTTTGTTCCTCGTTGGATGGGCGCTGCTTGCGATTCATGCTTGGAAAGCCGTATCGTAGATAAAAGCTTGCAAAAGGTTGGGAATTCATTCCCAACCTTTTTACTTTACTCGCCAACCTTTCTCTACATCGTTCACTTTCCTGCTAAAATGAGGTGTCTAAATTTTCTATAAATACTACAATGTTAGGGGGCTAAAAGATATGAAAATTCTTCCCTATTGGGCAAAGACATATTTGCACAGGCTCGGATTAAAACAAGAAGAAGCAAGTCTTCCTTACCTATCCGCATTGTGCCGTGCTCATTTACAAACGTTTCCCTACGAAAACGTGAGCAAACTCCTCTCTTACTACTTTCACAAAAACAGCTGCGTTCCTACTCCTTCTGCCTTCATAGAAAATGCTGTGCGCCACAATTTCGGCGGAACCTGCTATGCCAATAATGCAAGCTTTTTGGCTTTGCTACACCTGCTTGGTTTTAATGGCTATCTCGTCTCGCTGGCTGACGAACACGCGGCAATAATAATTACAGATCTTTTGGAATCTTCTTATCCACTGTATGTGGACATTGCGGCAGCGGCCCCCTTATTTCAGCCTGTCCCTTTTACATCTGATCCTCTCTACCAATCTTCCTTTGGCTACGAATCAGTCCTGATTGCGCCTGATCCTGCCGATCCACACCGTTATCGTTTTCGTCGCATGCGACATCAACTGTTGGTAAACGATAGCTGGCACTTCGATCCGACACAAAAACGTGAGCTTTCCGATCTAGCACCAGCCATCGCCCGATCCTTTCAGCCTGATGCTACTTTCTTAACATGCCTGCGTATCCATATGTATCAACTCTCGCAAAAACGATGTTTATCACTGAAAAACAATTCCCTGTTCATCCTGTACGAAAACGGTGAAGACCAAAAACTGCGTCTCCGCTCTATCGACGAGTTAGAAGTTGTTGTCACACGCGAATTCGGATTGCCTCGACTTCCAGTCCGCGAAGCCGTTACTATCCTCGCTGATGCTGGTATCGATGTGTTCGCTGACAAGTCCTGATGGCTTCCTGACACCCTCCATGGACGATTGCCATATGCTGTAGAGTTAGCAGTTACCCCACTCACAAGGAGAGGAAATCATGACGAAGCCCTCCTATACACGCCCCTCTTACTTTTATGGAGGAATACCTGATGTCTACATGCAGATGGGGTACTATCCGTTTCCCACTCCTTCTGCTACGGAACAGCTGAGTCGGAGTGTCCACATTCCGTATGCAATGTCGATGGCGGATCAATGTAAATACTTCATGGGGCTATCGGAAAAAATGATCGTAGGCGACGGGGCTATCGGGATTGCTAGCTTGTCGAATCCCTTACGCTCCGGTGTTCATTTATTTGTCCATCACTGGATGATCACCAATCCATCCCCGCACCCGATAGAAGCACATTTCTTGTTTGGTAAAGCCGCCTCTCTCACAGGTACAACTCTCTCACGACAAGTGACTTCTGGTTATGTTCAACTCCCCGCTTGTCCCGTCGCCCAAGGGCAACTTTTGCATGGCACTGGTATGGCGGATACCTTTTCTGATCACATTCACACCGCCACGCGAATCATTCCGACGTCCTCCACCGTTGAGGCGACCCCTGGCGGACAGTGGATTCTCGGACCAGGAATGGCGCTCGTCGTTCGCGTCCCAAACGCAGGTGAGAAGACATCCTTTTCCTTTTCAATAGACTGGTGGGAACAACCCGTATATGGGTAGCTCTCACTGGAATGCTTGACGGACAAGTATAGCCGCAACAAAACAAAAAAGGGAACCCCCAAAGGAGTTCCCTGTCATTTCACTTTGTATTTTTCCTACACCATGTTGAAAAGCCAATTTTCACGTGATACAATGAGAATTGGTCTGTTGGTCATTTGTTAATATGTATCTATTTTATTCCCAATATAATAGTACCACATTCACTTTCGATTGTCAAACCATCAGGCCAAAAATGGGGAACGAAAAAGGAGCGGTACCATGAGCGTGACTGATCAAGATCGGCAAAACGAACAACAACGTGTTGAACAAGTCATCTCAGAGATAAAGAACCGAATAGATGACCTCAAAGAGCATGTGAATGTCGTGAGCGAGGATATCATCGGAATTCGCAAGCATTTTTGGGACGACGTGACAGTCAACTTCGAAGATGCCATCGAAGCTGTCGAGACTTACGCCAGTATCAAGCAGCAAGCGGAAGTCCTTTCCGAGCGTGAACGCATCCATCGCCATGCCCAAAATCAGTTGCGTACACTACAGCGATTGTTGCACTCTCCCTATTTTGGCAGGATTGATTTTCAGGAAAAGCATGAATCGAGGCCAGAAGCCATCTATCTCGGCATTGCTTCCTTGCTGGATAAAAACGACGAGGAGTTTCTCGTCTACGACTGGCGCGCACCGATCTCCAGTCTGTATTATGACTACTCGCCGGGACCAGCAGAGTACAATACCCCAAGTGGAAGCGTAAATGGAGAGATTACGTGCAAAAGACAATACATCATTCGCGACGGCAAATTGCTGCACCTGTTCGATACGGGCGTAACGATTGGCGACGAGCTGCTTCAGGAGGTACTCGGCAAACAGGCTGACTCCCAGATGAAAAGCATCGTGGCCACAATCCAACGGGATCAAAACCGCATCATCCGCAATGAACGCAGCCGACTCGTCATCGTCTCCGGGGCTGCAGGTAGCGGAAAAACGTCTGCGGCACTGCAACGAATCGCTTATTTGTTATACCGTTATCGCAAGACATTGACCGCGGAGCAAATCGTCTTGTTCTCGCCAAACTCTTTGTTTAACAGCTACGTCTCCACCGTTCTTCCTGAGCTCGGCGAGGAAAATATGCAGCAAACGACTTTTCAGGAATACGCGGAGCATCGTCTCGGTGACGACTTTCGCCTGGAAAACCCGCTTGAACAGATGGAGTATGTACTGACAGCAAATGATCAGCCTGGATACGAGGCGCGACTGCAAGGAATCCGTTTCAAATCAAGCGCCTTGTTTTTGCAGGCCATGGATGAATACGCGAATAGCCTGAAACAATCTGGTATCATATTTCGCCCCGTTCCATTTAGAAATCAGACGCTAATCAGTGCGGCTCACATCCATGAGCTGTTTTATGCTCTCGATACGAGTCTGCCGATCCCCAACCGAATGGTACTCGTTGCGAAATCACTGCTGACAGAGCTGAAAAAACTGGAACAGCGCGAACGATCAAAACCATGGGTAGAAGATGAAATGGAGCTGCTTGACCGAGACGCTTATGTAGCTGCCTATCAATCGCTGCGCCGCAAAAAGCAGTTTCGAGAGGATACCTTCGATGACTTCGAACGCGAGCAGGAGCTCTTAGCCAACTGGATCGTCAAAAAGCAGTTTCAGCCACTGCGCGATTTTATCCGGGAACTTCAATTTATTGATACGCGCGCGATTTACCGCCAGCTCTTCTTGTCACCTGACTTGCTCGGGACGCTTGCGCCAACCACTCTCCAACACGAAGCATTGGAAAATTGGCCCGCAGTGTGCGAACAGACAGCAGAGCGTTTAGAACAACAATATTTGGCATGTGAAGACATCCCTCCTTATTTGTATTTGCAGGAACGTTTGGAGGGCAAGCAGACGAACAACCTCGTCCGTCATGTCTTTCTCGATGAAGCCCAGGACTACTCCGCCTTTCAGTTCGCTCTCATCAAGAGCTTGTTTCCCCGTGCCAAAATGACGGTGCTGGGAGACTGGAATCAGGCGATTTACGCCCATGCGTATCAGCAGAATAGCTTTGAGGCTGTCGCTTCCCTGTTTGAGCCTGAAGAGACGGAGACCTTCGTCCTGACCAAAAGCTACCGCTCCACCTATCCCATCGTCTTGTTTACACGACAACTTTTGCGAAACGGGGATATGATTGAGCCTTTTATGCGCGACGGTCGCTTGCCAACTCTAACCAAAGTGACATCACCTCAAGCTCATGCCGATCAAATCGAAGCACGCATACGTGAGCTCGCTGATCGTGGTCATCAGACGATCGCTGTTATCACCAAAACGCTAGAGGAAGCCCACGTCGTTCATGACGCTTTGCAAGAGAGATTGCCGATTCGCTTGATCAAGCCCGCTACTCTTTCCTTTGAGAAAGGAATCTTGATCATTCCCTCTTATTTGGCAAAAGGGGTCGAGTTCGATGCCGTCATCCTTTATGATGCTTCTGCCACATGCTATGGCGAAGAAAGTGAGCGCAAGCTTTTTTACACAGCATGTACACGTGCCATGCACGAGCTGCACCTTTACTATTCGGGTGAAAAAAGTCCATTTTTAGATAACGTTTCTCCTGAGTATTACGAGCTGTTTATTTAAAAAAAGAGATCCAGCTGACCGCTTACTGCTTCAGCCGGATCTCTTTTTTACCTTTTTAGACCCACACAAATCGTGACAAGCATCAGGATCAAATTCAGCTCATAACCGCCCACAAACCCTTTCGCCCATTTCACTGTCACAATCGCTCCTGCCATGATCGCAGCTAATCCCCAGGCAGCATATCTCGCCCCGATTCCGATGATCAGCGCGAGACCGCCGATCACTTCTACGATCATCACCAGATACGCCAGCCACCCCGGCAAGCCGAGATCACCAAACGTCATCACAACATTAGCCATCCCTTTTTGCAGCTTGGCTATGCCATGGATGAAAAACAAGATTCCTGTCCCGATCCGCAATAAAGCAAACGCTTTTTCGTAAGCCATCTTCTCTTATTCTCCCTCCCCTCCACCACTACCATATGCCCTCTTGCAGACAATCAGTCTTGTGCTCTTCGGCGGGACACCAGCTCAAAGCTCTGGTGCTTGCAACGAGGGCATCCACGTTTTTTCAATTGCTCTATCGTCACTATTTTTGCCTGCGCCCCTACCTGGATCGATCTTTTGCAACGCTTGCATTGATACTCACGCTTGGAAGGAGTCTCTTCGCCTGTGTATAGCGACTCCAGAAATGGATGCTTGATCGTCGGAGCTGTTAGCTCTGTGGTGGTGAGCACGATCATCTGTCCCTTGTTTCCAATCATTTGCGCCGCTTCATATTCATTGAAATGACTGAGCACCTCTCGTACAGTCAAGCCTGCCATCACGAACTCCCGTTGCATATTCAGCGTGAAATCAGGCGATTTATGCGCAAAGGACAAGAAGATGGACAGTCCTTTTTGCTTTTGCAGCCCACTGATTCCGCGGGATAAAAACAGTGCCATTCCTTGCAGCGTGTAAGGTGGATCGGTGAAAAAGCAATCGTACCCACCCTGCAACTTCTTCGGCAGCGGCTGCCGTAAATCAGCCTGATAGCAGGCTACGGACAGTGCTTTTTGCCTGGACACATCCGTAATGTACTGGAGAAAGCGTTCATCGATATCGACTACGTCAATTTGCTCTGGACGTTGTTGCTTCCCTGGAAACAAGCGCTTGAGCAAAAGTCCGAGCGAGATGCTGACCAAATCATCATCCCCGACACATAATATTTTTTTGCCCACCAAGCTCTGATGCCGTAAACATAAGATTGCCCTGCGCAAGCTCGTCTCGACTGTGCATTTGGACTGATCGATCTGTACATCGACTTGCGGACGCTCAGCAAAAATCGTCTCCATCTCCGCTTGCAAGTCAGCCAGCTCGGTTTTCCAGGCTTCGTCGTCTCTCATCAGCTTCTCGTACAGCTCACGATCCAGCCCACTATACCCTAGCTTTTGCTCAATGAACGCCTCCCCTTCTGCGGTACATCTCACCCCGTTCCCCTGCTGTATGGCACCTGCCTTGATCAGCTCTTTTTTGATCGCAGTCGCCACAGGTACAGGCAAGAATACCTTTCTCGCCAGCTCTTTCGTAGGCAAACCCGGATGAAAATAACATGCGAGCAGAAATTGTTCGATCACTCGTTGTCCTTCTTGTAAACGCACTTGTTTATAGGTGTCTTCGATATAATTTTTCATGTAGAATACCTCTTTTCAAAAGGGATAGACCCATTGATGCACGCAAAAAGGCAGAGCATGAACATTCGTTCATCTCCGCCTTGAGGGCATACGTTCGCTACGTGCGCGTGGATAGTCACGCAAAAAAACCGTGCGTAAGAGCACGGTTCCCGTAGTCGAGCAAATGGGTAGATGGATGACCGTAAGTTCTTAACTAATCAAGGCCTCCCTTTTTCCATAGCAAATAAGCCGACATGAAATGTCGTTTTTGCTAAAATAATTCTGGGAGTACCCTATCCAGTTGCTTAGTTAAGAACACACACCGACATCAAAACGTCCCCTTTTGAAAAAGATACTTTCCATTATACGGTACTCGCAATCAATCGGCAAGAAGCTACATGGCTGTCTCTACAATTGCATTTCTAGGCTGCTTCCGCTTTTCATGCAGCCTGCGTCCCAGCCAATAAAAGATCAAGCTGACCAGCGCCAATACTGCCATGACCGAAAACATCACGGGGCCACCATATGCGGTGAGCACCATACCACCTGCCCATGGTCCGAGGAAGCTACCCAGCATCGTTGCGCTTTGTGCTCCATAGTAAGTCCCTCTCATATTCGCGGGACTGATCTCGTCGATTTGCGCATACTCCGCCGGTACAATCAAGATTTCCCCTAGCGTAAATACGACCATCGCTGTAATAAACCAAGCCCAATCTGGCGAAAAAGCAAAGCCCACTTCTCCTATGGCCATCAATACAGCGCCACCTGCTATCCGTGCAAACAAGGAATAACGCTCAACCAGTCTCGTCACTGGAATTTGCAAAAGCAAGACGGTAAATCCATTGACGCTCATCAAGGTTCCAAACAAGGCGACTCCCTCCGAAAAGTTTTCCCGCAAGTATTGGGAGAGCGTAACAGACATCTGACCGTACACCGTCACTAACAAGACTCCGCCTGTGACAAAGGTAAGAAGAACGACATCCCTTCTGAGCACTTGCCAGATCTCACCCAAACTGGCTCGCTCTACCTCTCCGTTCCCCCCACCCTCATCAGTGACGCCACATCTCCGACATGCCACTACTAAAATGACGGCAAAGCTCACCAAGGATACCGCCGTCAGAAAAAACGCCAGATTGCTGCCGGAAATCCCCAAAAAAGCACCGAGCATAGGACCAATCGCGAAACCTAGATTGTTCGCAAGATAGCGATTCGAGAACACACGAAAACGTTTGTGCTCGGGAGTCAAGTCGCCCATCAGCGCTTTTGAAACCGTCGCAAAAATCGAAGCCGCCAAGCCCATAACCATGCTGATTAACAGCAAACCGATCGGATGAGCCACCGTAATGAATCCGATAATCGAGCACGCCATAGCAAGCAAGGAAAAAAACATCAGCTTTTGTCTGCCAAACAAATCCGAGAGAATCCCGCCAACAAATCCCCCTACTGTTCCAGCCAAAGGACCTGCCCCGATAATCAGTCCAATATAGGCGTGAGAGAGCTTCGTCGTTTCACCGAGATAGATGGCCAGAAAAGGAATACTCATCGATTGGGTGAGCTGAACGAACACCGTCCCTGCCATCAACAGATGAACAATCGGGTGATACGCCTCCCACACTTGCCTCATTTTGCTCATACTGATTAACCTACCCTCTCAACAAAATCATGCCATTTCCATAAGCAAAATTACTCTGGTCCATGGAAGAAGGAACGCAGTAAGACCGGGAGACGCTCGACGAAGGCTTCTCGCAGACTGTAGTAGGAAATCGTCGTACTTCCTGTGTAGTGAGCACGAATCAGCCCCGCTCTGCGCAACGCCGTCACATGATGATGGACGGTGCTTTTGGCCAAGGATACTTGCTTCTGTAATTCACCGAGGGTGCACGTCTTTTTTGCCAGGCAGCGCAAGATTTGCAGGCGCTTCTCATCCGCTAGGCACTGTGTGATAGGCAACAGCTCCAGGAGCGGCTGTGGTTTGGTCGTTGCCGCATCTTTGACAGGGTACATGCAAGTGGCAAGCCCCCGATAAAAGTCGAGAACAGAAGAATGGGCACAATGATATTGCGGGATGAGTACAACCTCTCGCAAATCTTCCATCGGCTCAATCCAGATACCATTCGTAACATGATCGACCAAATCGATGGGAGGCGTTTCTTTGGCGCGGACTGTCAGCTCATCGGCGCTTCGTTGCAGATTCTCCAAAATGCGTGGGTCCACTTTCGAAAAATAATGCTCATTCCATCGGGTAAGCAACGATAGACTGCGATCACGGATTTCCCCCAGGTTCAGCGGGATTGTCTCCACCCATGGCGCGAGGCGCTCATAAATTTCACCGGGCGGGATGCTTTCCAGCCACCCAAGAAATTCTTCAACGGATTGGGTCTGCGGTGATTGCGCTACAAGCAGCACCAAACGGTGGAGTACTTCCCAGCGTTCATCTGCGAGTTCATCTGCAAAAGAAGCCGGGAGCATTTGTTTTGTCTCCTCTTTCCAAGCCGTACCAAGCAAATAATGCTTGCGCTCCTTTTCGTAAATGTAAGTGTAGAGGCTAATGATACATTCATACGCAGGAGACCATTCTACTTTGATCGAATATAACCCATTCATTCTATCACCATCGTACGTTTAGTTTTTTTCAGTGTATCATTCTTGTTGGATTTTGCATAGCGCCATTTCGTTAGAATAACCTGTAAAGGTCCTTAATGGGGTCAACATAGTGGAGGAGAAGAAAAAGCACAGAGCTCTTCGACTCTGACACGCCAGCAGGTGGGATTCACTGTCCGTCTCCACTTCCAAAAGGGGACCGTCGAGCCAAAGCCACCCTACGGGCGGAAGTTTCTCAAAGAAGAAGTGTTCGACAAGCGTGGTCCCCTTTTTAAAGTTCCAACTGGGGAGGCGTTGTCAAGGTCTACGAGCCCTGTGCTTTTTCTTCTTACCAGCTTTGTTGGTTTATCGATACCATTTAAACCTTTGGCAAAAGCTTTACTGAAACAATGTAAGAAGCAGACGCTGAGGTGCCTTGTTCACACAAAAAAAGTAAGCCCCCAGCTTCACTAACTGACGAGGCTTACCTATACTAGCTTCCCTTATACAAACGGCGGGTCCCACGCTTTTTTTCGCCAACCCAACCGATGATCAACGACGTTCAAATCACGATCCAAGACAACATCTACGCCAAATGGCAGCTTGCGGTTGTACCAAAAGCGCACATCGCTCCATGTGACTTCATAACCATCAGCAATCTCCTTCCACGTGACGTGGATTCGTTGAGCAAATCCGAGAAAAGCACGAACCCCGTCTACACCGACAGTAGCCTGAATGATTGCATCACGCTGCTGCTTTGGATACACATCCTCCAGTATCACGCGTGCATACTCGATTCTCCCTGTGTAAAACAGTTTCTCCGTCTCTATGACGAATCGCCAGTGAAAAGGATGTATGCTCGGGAAAACATGGGATATGCCGCTTGTTTCCAATGCCCTTGCTACCCGCTTGACGTTACGGTGATGCTGCCAAGCACGCACGCCAATATACACAAGCGTCATCCCATATGCTACCGGAAATAGCACGGTGGGATCTCCGTTAAAAGCTATCCACCATATCGCCGCTGCCAGATGAACCGCGAACACCAGTGGCTCAAAAATCGCGAGCACATCCAAATGCACCCAGCGCTTGGTAATCGGTCGAATACATTGAACTCCATAGGCGTTTAGCATATCGAGAAAAACATGCAGCACAACAGCCAACAGCGTCCATCCGTACAAAATTCCAAACTGCCCCATGAGACCAAACCCCCAGGCAAGAGGAAGACTGATGATGAGGGGCCACAGAAACAAGGCGGGAATCGAATGAGTGATTCCCCGGTGAAAGCGAATGTAAAAAGAAATACCGCGAAGTCTGGCCACAGTGTCGAAATCCGGGGCATGAGAACCCACTACCGTTGCGACCATCAGCGCCTGAGCAAGCGCCGGATCATGTGCCACTGCTGGCGTGATATGGGCTAAGCCCGCCAGTGTGACACCCAACAAAAGATGACTGCCAGTGTCCATTATGATGCCTCCCTTTGCAAGTATTCCCTTCCCTTTTACTGTACGAAAAAATAGCGTGGATTCTATAAACCACAGGTAAAGGTTATCCGAAGATTTCGTCTGCGATATTAACAATCTCTCAACGAAAAAGCAGCCTGTCGGAAAAGAGACAGACTGCTTCGAGCTTATTTATTCGTGAATTTATGCTTCTTCTGTCAGGCGCAGGAATTCGTCGATATCTGCGACAGCCAGATCAACAGCTTTTTGCCAGAACTCAACTGTCGTCATATCCTCACCGAGATGCTTCTTCGCCAAGTCCTCTACCATCAGGCGGCCCGTATCCTGGAGCAGTGCATCGTATTTCGGCGCGAAGCTCTCGCCTTCTTCAAGCGCACGCGCATAAACACTCATGCTAAACAAGTACCCGAAAGTGTATGGGAAGTTGTAGAACGGATACGAGGTGATGTAGAAATGCAGCTTGGATGCCCAGAAGTGCGGCTCGTAATCTGCCAAAGCTCCATTGTACGCTTGCTTTTGCGCCTCTTCCATGATTCGGTCGAGATCAGCCGCGCTAACGAGACCTTCTTTGCGCTTCTCGTAGAAGTTTTTCTCAAAAATAAAGCGAGCGTGGATGTTCATGAAAAACGCGACAATGGATTGCAGCTTATCTTCCAAGAGCACCAGTTTTTCATCGTCATTGGCTGCATTTTTCACAGCAGCGTCAGCGAGGATCATCTCTGCGAAGGTCGATGCTGTTTCCGCTACGTTCATCGCATAGTTTTGGTTAAGGGCTGGCAGATCCCACATGACTTGCTGATGATACGCATGCCCCAGCTCATGTGCCAGTGTGGATACATTGCTTGCGCTTCCTGCATACGTCATGAACACGCGGGACTGCTTGCTGACTGGGAAGCTCGTGCAGAATCCGCCTGGGCGCTTGCCAGGACGATCCTCTGCCTCGATCCAGCCCTCATCGAATGCCTTTTGCGCAAACTCAGCCATGCTCGGATTGAAACGGTTGAAGTGCTCAACGATCAGGGCAGCTGCTTCATCGTAAGACACTTCTTTATGTACCTTACCAACCGGAGCCCCTACATCGTACCAGCTCAGCTTGTCTACACCGAGCAGCTTTGCCTTGCGCTCCAGGTAGGCAACCAGACGATCCTTGCGATTATCGATGGCCTGCCACATCGCGTCGAGTGTTTTTTCCTGCATCCGCCCAATATCTAGCGGCTCACGCAGGACAGAGTCCCAGCCGCGATGACGGTACAGAGAGAGACGGAAGCCACCCAAGTGATTCAGCGCCTGCGCGCACAGCTCCGTTTCCTTGCCCCAAGCCTCTGTCCACTTTTCAAAAACATGGGCACGAACAGCACGGTCAGGACTGCTCATCAGGTTAGAAGCTTGCCCGACAGACATCTGCTTCGTCTCTCCATTGACCTCAACCTCAATACTCATACGTCCCACGACCGCATTGTACAAATCTTGCCAAGCGTGATAGCCGTCTACTGCTAAATCGTTTGCCAGCACTTCTTGTTCAGGCGACAGCTTTTCCTGTGCACGGCGGCGGCGCTCATTCAGCACGAAAGCAAGCAGTTGCAATTCTTCGTCTGCCAACAGATTCTCCCATGCAGCCTCGTCGATAGCCAGCAGCTTTTCTTCCCAACGCGTCAACACTGCACCAAACGCAGCCGAGATGCTCTTTACACGCCCACCCATCAGCTTGGCTGGCTCATCCTTTACATTTTGAGCAGTCAGGCAGGAAATGAATGCACCTGCTTGTCTCACACGCACGGCAATGCTTTGGACATGAGTGACAACTTCCTTGAAAGCCGCTGTTTCATGCAAACTAGCGCCAGATTGCTCCAACCGAGCCTTCAGGTTCGCAATATCCCCTTCCAACGTTCCTAAAAACGCCCGAAAATCCTCCGATTCACTACCACCAGGAAAAATCACATCCATATCCCAGCGTTGTGGCAATGCTTTTGTCATAGGTACCCCTCCTCAAAAAACTTCTTCGATAAAAATATTTCTATAATAAGGTAGCTATTCCCTTCCCATTTATTCATATCGTTAGAAAAGCGACTGCCATGTAAGCAGTCGCCAACTTTTCATACCTATTGAACAGGGATAGAAAACGTCTCCCCTTGTTTTTCAACAACAATCCTGTCCCTCTCGTCCCCCGCTGCTGCCAACAGACGCTCGAACGGTTCATCAACTGGCTCACGCGAGAGCACAAACGTATTCCAATGAATGGGCACCAGCCATTTGGCTTCAGTCTCCTTGAACATTTGCCATGCTTGCTCTGGCGTACAATGCGCTGCTTGATACGAATCTGGCTTGTAGGCGCCAATCGGCATAAATACCAGATCGATCGGCCCGAATTGCTTCGGCAAATTTTCCATGGAGATAGATGCCGTATCGCCTGGATAGAGGATACGCACGCCATTTTTCTCAATCATATAGCCGTTGTAGCCATACTCGTGATTCCATGGAAAGCGGTT
The DNA here is from genome assembly GCF_013284345.1 of Brevibacillus sp. MS2.2. Classification (NCBI taxonomy): domain Bacteria; kingdom Bacillati; phylum Bacillota; class Bacilli; order Caryophanales; family Paenibacillaceae; genus Brevibacillus; species Brevibacillus sp. MS2.2. The sequence continues at coordinate 35,833 of NZ_JABSUZ010000022.1, read as the reverse complement.
GCCCCAATGGCGAACAGGAATCGCAGTAACTGTAATTCCTTCTTTGGTTGTAACCGATTCTCCCGGCCGCATTTCCTCATACGAACCAAATGGCATATGCTTGAACAGCTTGCTCGTCTGGTGCGCCGTAATGACATGTGTGGAGCGATTCGCTATTTTCTGCAAAGTAGGCAGATCGACATGATCCAAATGGGCATGCGATAGCAAGATGATATCTACCTCGCCAATTTCAGTAAAGTCGAGGGCAGGAGGCGTAAAGCGCTTGGGACCAAAATGGACACCTGCAAGCTTAATCCCGAGCTTCTCGCCCAAAACCGGGTCCGTCAGTATTTTCGTACCAAACATATTCAACAGAATCGTCGAGTGACCGATCCATGTAAATGTAACCTTATCATGACTCCAGTCGGCAGGCACTGGCTTTTTCGTGTCCAGATGACGAAACTCCGGCTTCGGAAGCTGCCCCATATGGTACCAGTAGCGGTAAGCCACATAGCCAATCAATCCGAGTGCGAGTACCCCCACTATAGAGCCTACCCATGTAAAAAAGTTGAGCATCAGACAACTCCCTTTATCTAGCTTTGGTTTCCCCATTATAGCAAAAGGCAGCCTTGCTGTAGCAAGCCTAAAAAAGCGGCAAACTGCTTTTTACGCTTGCTTACTTCCTCCTGCCGGGCTTGCTATAATTGCTAGAGAAAAACGTAGAGAATCGAGGAGAAACCCATGATCCTGCACAAGGGAGAAGTCCTGTTTCGACAAGGAGAATCTGGACCGCTCTATCATCTGAAGAGCGGTCTGTTAAAAATCGTTCGGGTACATGCAGACGGAGCATTGACGCTGGTCAATATCATCGTTCCGGATGAGATCATTCCGCATCATTCGTTGATGAGCCCGAATCCCTATTACGGGACAGCAATCGCTCTCGTGACCTGTGAGGTCGAAGTGCTGTCTGCCCCGGATTGGTATCGCCATCTGGATGACCATCCGGAAAAGTGTCGTGATATCGCGCTACAGCTACAAGGGAAGCTGCGGATGATGCAGCAGCGTATCGACCAACTGACCGAAGTCTCTCCTGCTGAAAAGCTGCGCAAGCTCCAGCTTTGGTTTCAGACTTTCATTCCTGTCGTCTCGCTTTCGGAGTTGCTGACTCAGGATGAAATCGGTCAGCTCATCGGGCTTCGCCGAGAGACGGTAAATCGATTGCTGCGCGCTCAAACTGCGAATCGCGAGTAAGCTTGAGCTTTTTTCGTGAGAGCCTCTTTTATGCCAAGGTCGCTGCCGGACCAAAAAACTCAAAATGAATATCGTCTGCTGGTACTCCCCATTCCAACAAAGCACCATTGATCGTCTTCATGAATGGAATTGGACCACAGAAATAGTAGCTCGCCTCTTTTGTATCGATGACCTTTTGCAGCCACGGCAAGTCGATATACCCTTCTTTCTGGAAAGCACCGTTCACTCGATCTTGTTCGGTCGGCTGTGTATAGCACCAGTGAACAGAAAGCTGCGGATGTTTTGCGGCCAGTTCCTCTACTGCCTGCTTCATGGCATGCACATGTCCGTTTTTGGCAGCGTGAATGAAAGTGATTGGACGATCTGTTCCCGATTTGATCAGTGTGTTCAGCATGCTGATCATTGGGGTCAATCCTACACCACCACTGAGCAGCACAACCGGACGGCTGTCCTCTTGCTGTAAGGTGAAATCTCCAGCCGGAGCAGACAAATGCAGGCTATCTCCTTCCTTCACTTCCTCTGACAAATAAACGGATACTTTTCCTGCTGGCTTATCTTGCATCGCGTCCTCGCGTTTGACAGAAATGCGGTAGTATGCATTCCCTGGCGCATCAGAGAGGCTGTACTGGCGAATGTGTGTATATTGCTCGCCCGGTAATTCTACCTTGATGCTGACATACTGCCCTGGCTCATAGCTGGAAATCGGTTGACCATCCGCCGGAACCAGATAAAAGGAAGTGATTACGTCGCTTTCCTTCACCTTGCGTTGGACGATAAACTCTCTGAAATCTACCCATCCTCCAGGCTGCCCACTCGCCTCTTCATACATTTCGTGTTCTACACCGATGAAGGCATCCGCAATGACACCATACGCTTCCGCCCACGCCTGCAAAATCTCGTCCGTAGCGGCATCCCCAAGTACGTCTTTGATCGCGGCTAACAGGTTTTCTCCGACGATTGGGTAATGTTCGGCCTTCACTCCCAAGCTGCGGTGCTTGTGTCCAATCTGCTTCACTACAGGCAAAATCGTTTCCAGCTTATCAATATACAAAGCCGCAGCATACACCGCATTTGCCAGAGCTGTTTGCTGCCTTCCCTGCTTTTGATTGGCGTGGTTGAAAATATTAAGAAGCTCAGGGTGCTTAGCAAACATCATTTGATAAAAACGTTTTGTAATGGCAGTTCCGTGTACCTCTAGCACAGGAACGGTTGATTTTATGATTTCAATGGTTTTTGGGCTTAACATCGTAGAACCTCCTTGAAGTGCTTCGTTCTTTCTATATTTCAAGTGTACGGGAGGTTCAGAAATACACATGTGATTCTGGTCACAGGAAATAGAAACGATTTGTGACAACTGCAAAAGACCATAAGAAAAAGTCGTCCCCCAACTCTCTTGTTGCAAAAGAAACGATTGCCATGATAGCATATCAGCCAAATCTATCATTCCAACAAAAACACTGAAGGTGAATGAATGCTAACAGTAAACCGAGATGACGAGCGTCCAATCTGGCAGCAACTGCTGGACCAAGCGATCCATAATATTACCTCTGGAAAATGGCAGCCAGGTGAATTGCTACTACCCTCCCGCGAACTCGCTTCCTTAATTGGCGTTTCCCGTTCAACCATACAGATTGTTTATGAGGAGTTATTCAGCCGCGGATACACGGTAACCTCTCGTCGCGGTGGGACTAGAGTGAGCGAATGGACGTATGCAACTCGTCCTTCAGAAGATGCTGCGCCCGAAGGACCTGTTCCTCCCGAATTGCCTTTATTAAACGCTACAATCGGTCATTTGCACGGTTGGTTCGGGGACAAAGATAGCCAAAAGGTTGAGGTCGATTTCAGTCCCCATGAGCCATATTTGGACGAACATTTTCAAAAGATTTGGAGACGTTCGTTTTTACAGGCTTCCACAGAAACAAATCTGGACAATTGGGCTTATGGCAATCCCTATGGATACCAACCGCTACGTGAACAGATCCAACGATATTTGTCACTTGAACGGGGCGTTCATGTGACTATCGATCAAATCATGTTAACCTCAGGCGCACAACATAGCATTGATTTGATCGCCCAAGCCCTTTTACAAGAAGGAGATACCGTTTCTGTTGAAGATCCTGGCTTCCCTGCTGCCTGGATGGCAATGAAGTATCGGCATATGCAAGTTGTCTCCGTTCCAGTTGACGAGTACGGGTTATGCGTAGACCAGATTCATCCGGGGTCCAAGCTTGTCTATGTTACGCCATCGCACCAGTGTGCGGTTGGAGTCATTATGTCAGAACCTCGCAGGCAACAATTGTTACACATGGCTGCCGAGCAGCGGTTTTGGATCGTTGAGGATGATTACGACAGCGAATTTCGCTATCGTGGCGACCCGCTTCCCACCTTGTTCAGTCAGCGACCTCAGAACACGTTGTATATGATGAGTTTTTCCAAAATGATTGCTCCTGGTATTCGAATATCGGCAATCGTTGGTCCCAAAGAGGCCATTCGTCAGCTCGCCCACGTCCATGAATTAACCTATCGTCATCTTCCGATTATGGAACAATTAACGCTTACTCATTTTATTGAGCATGGGCATTTCATGCGCCATATGAGACGGGTTCGAAATGTATATCGGCGCAGACATGAAGCCATGACGAAGGCCATCATCACGACAGGTCTGAACGAACACTTCACGCTAAGCGGCGTGGAAACGGGGTTGTATATCCTTCTTGAAGCTGATAAATCGTTTGATGAAGACGCCGCGACGAACCTAGCAATCGAAAAAGGAATCCGAGTTTATCCACTTAGCAAGTATTGCTTGAAAAGCGCTCGAAAAGGATGGGTACTAGGCTTTGCTAAAGTAGACGAATCAACCATTGAAGAAGGCATTTTTCGTCTTGCGGAGATTACACGGTTTTACCAGGTTTGAACATTTTTTCATCTTCCATTTGATTTTCTTTCGCAGTGATATGATGTGGATCTATTCGGTACACCTGAACCGGACCACCGAATACTGCTGAACGGTATTTGTCTACGTGCTGCTTGGGTAAAGGCCGATTATAGTAGCCAGGCACATACTTATTCATCATTTCTTGCAGCATGTATGTAGCTTCATCCAGATCGTCTATTTGTTGGGCCCTGCCAAAAATCATTACACTCATATACGCTGTGTCTGTCTTGGCTGGCACCGGATCAGTAATCGTTCCATATTCTTCACAAACCGTAAAACAGACCTCTGGATTAGCATCCATAACCTGATTTCTTCTCCCGCCGTTGGCGCCATGGAAATAAAGCTTTCCATTTGTCCAAACAAAATTGAGCGGAACTACATACGGCAAATGACCATCGACCATTCCAAGATGTCCGATTCTAGCTTGCTGCAAAAATGTCTCAATCTTGTTCTTATCCAATACTTCTCTCATTTTGTAACGTACTCCATCCATCGTTATCACTCCTATTATTTAGATGCTGCAAGTTTATCAGCCGTTGGAGTGAAGATATACGTCCAAAACCACCAGATTGGAGCAATCCATAACTTATCGTCTAAAGCATGAAAAACGAAAAAGCTGCCGGAACATCCCGGCAGCAGGCATTTCTTATTACTCGGTATGATTGATTAAATGAGCAATTTCTTTCACTCTCTCCATTGTAATTCCTTCTCTTTGTTCAACTGCAAGTGGATGATTCGTATGTTCTAATTCTATTAAGGGAACCGCACCAACTTCTTGTGTATGTACCCATGTCTTTAAGGATAGGGTCGTTTCTGGATAAATGGAAAGTTCAGTCGATAACCAACCAAAATAAGGTTCTTCATTTTCTCTTCCTTCTACATGCAGCAATTCATTCGACCTCAAAAAGTTTTCTTCACTAAGAGAAACCCAAACACTCCATATCAATTTCTCATTTGTATCAATGATTGGTATTTCAATATGTCCTCTAATAAAGAAATGCTGTTCATCAATTACACAAAAGTCCCTGATTAATTCTGTTCGTTTCTCTTCTGGTACCATGTAAAAATAATGTGGCGCTTCTATTCCGTAACAGAAAGGAAGTTCATTTAATTCGTTGTTACAGTGAGGGCATTTCATGTTTTTTGCTCCTTATCGTTTCTCGCCGATTTTTTATTTACATTACCACATATTTCATTACATGGATCATCTCCCATGCTACAAAAAAAAGATCATCCCCAATCTAGCTGGAATGATCTCAATGTTTCCCTTACAAAATTAGCTATGTTGTCTATGTCATTAATATCGAAAAATGGCAGCCCCGGCTGACGCTTGTCTGACCAACCTACGATCCCTACCAAATTTGTAATAATCGATAAGAGCTCCTCATCTTCTGGCCAGCGAAGCAAAGCGAGCTTGGGATAGCCTTCACGCTTGAAGCCTTCTACCAAAATGAGCTGGGCTCCGGCTTCTGCCAAGCGCTGGACAAGGACGGACAGCTCCTGCGGTTTTTGCTCCACGATGGCTGTCTTCGTTTTGGATGTGATCGCGACCAGAGAGGCTCCGGCTTCACGATAACGCCATGTGTCCTTCCCTGGCTGATCCCACTCAAAATCGTGTCCTCCATCATGCTTGATGACCCCGACTCTTATCCCTGCTTTTTCGAGGATCGGAATGAGCTTGGTGAGCAACGTCGTCTTGCCACTGTTCGAATAACCGACAATCTGCAAAACACAAGGTGGCTTGACCATTTGCTATCCCTCTCTTCTCCAGGTTGGGGCAGCATGCGTGAGAACATCAACCAGCTCTCCTGCTTTTTTCCCGCTTCCCCCGGCTGGTATGATCATAAAGCATTCGCTGTCCTTCAACGTCCCCAGATTCCCTGCCTTTTCATTGAAATCAGGGATCGCGTGCAAAACCCCATCTTTTTCGAGGAGCTTCCCTCGCAGATAACGCGGGTATGGACAAGGCTTCTTATAATCGACGCCTAGTCTCGCCTTTATCACCTGTTGCACCACATGGGCTTCCCCCGAGATGCGACGAATGGCTGCTCGCCCAAATAGCTCAAACCCGAGAAAACAGGCACCCGGATTACCTGATAGAGCAATTAAAGGCTTGCCTTCCATGATCATGGCTGTCGTCGGGCTTCCCGGACGTATTGCGATTCGGTTGAACAAAAGCTCCACCTCAGGCTCATCCACTAAAGCCGCGATCACATCAAAATCCCCAACGGACACACCGCCGCTGGAAATGACCAGATCCACGTCCCGCAAGCATTCACTGATTTTCGCCTTTGCCACCGACAAATCATCCGGCAATCTTGAAAACGAAACAGGGATGCCCCCTGCCTCAGCAATCAAGGCAGTCAGCATCACTGTATTACTGTTGCGAATTTTGCCTGGAGCAAGCGGCTGATCAATCTCCAACAGCTCGCTTCCAGTCGAAATCAGACCGACACGCGGCTTGCAGTACACCTCTACCTGCGAATAGCCAAACGTAGCCAAACTGGCAAGAGTACCTGCGTTAATCCGCTCTCCCGCCTTTGCAATGATCGTTCCTGTGGCCATCTCTTCACCGCGACGCGATACATTTTCCCCAGGCTTCATCTCCCGCTTGATCCGTACGGTATCCGCCTCTTCGGCTGGGTTGTACGTTTGCTCAAACATGATGACCGCATCCGCACCCGCAGGCATCATCGCACCCGTCATGATCCGCGTAGCGTAGCCTTTTTTCAATTCTCTAGTAGGTACCTGCCCGGCCGCAACCGTCTCTAGCACTGTTAGCGTAATCGCGTGGTCAACGGAGGCCCCAACCGTATCCGCAGCTCTCACGGCAAAACCATCCAGCGGCGAGCGGTCAAAGTGCGGCAAATCGTATGTTGCACGTAGATCAGAGGCCAGTATCCGCCCGTATGCCTCTCCGATCTGCACTTGTTCCGTTCTCCCTGTCAGCAATTTTGCCAACAGCTTGCTCATCGCTTCTTCAACCGAGAGTGTTTGTCGCGAAAAACGCATGGCTTGTTCCTCCTAATCTTGACCACCCATTGCTGCAGCTCGTCAGCCGACGTTTACTTCCAAATCTTCTACTTCTCTCTCCACGTATTTCAAATCTTTATTGGCGTGGAAAGTGTCCGCTTTTTCAACCTTCACGGCTGTATTGTATTCGGGAATACCTGCGTATGTCTCGTATACACCCTTTGGAATGAGTACGTTTCCTTCCGGCCAGTGTACTTGAATGTTGCCGCGTCTGGTGTCCTCGAATTTGGCACGTCCTTGGAACGTTCCATATTTATTGTAAACGACGATATTTTCGCCTTCTGCAATGCGCAGTTCTTTTGCATCCTCTGCATTGATCAGGATATCATAACGGTCCGCATTGTTGAACGGGTCTTTCTGGCTGTAAATCATCGAGTTGAACTGCTTACCGCGACGAGTTGTTACATAGAAGTGTCCCTCTGGCTTGTTCAAATCGGGAATTTCAATCGGAATCAGATTCGCTCGGCCATCTTGTGTCGGGCATACGCCGCCTTCACACAACCATGCCCCGCCCCATTGGAAAACATCTCCGCGGTTTTTCAGATGCTGGATACCATCGTAGTTCGGATTCGCCTGGGCAATCTCTGCGCGAATTTCAGCTGCGCTTGAGAAGTGCATCAGATGCTTTTTCTCTGGATTTACCCGTGCCGCCAGATCTACGTAAATCTCCCATTCCGAACGCGCTTCTTCAATACGTGGCCCTTCCACTTCGGCACTGAAGTAGACCATACGCTCTGTACTAGTCGAAGTACCGCCACCCGGCTGCTCGTATCGAGTCATCGCTGGCAGTACGATTACTTCTTCCTTCGCGTCCACCAACGTAGATGTATTGAAAATGATGTCCTGATGTACACGTACTTCTATGCTCTCCAAGCATTTTTGCATGAAGTCCGGATCTGGCATCGTCTCCAGGAAGTTGCCGCCACTCGTATAGAACAATCTGGTCTTGCGCTCATGCCCATCTGGCAACACGGCATTCTCCAAAGAAATACCGACGATATCTCCTTGCCATTTCGGGATTGGGAAATTCCAAATTTTTTCAATGCGGTTCCAGGATTTTTCTTCAAAATCTCCACCTGGCAAGCTGAACGGATCAGCACCCATTTCACCGGAGCCCTGTACGCCGGAGTGTCCGCGAATCGGCATGAGACCAGTGTGCTTGCGACCCAAGAACCCACGAAGGATGGCCAGATTGGCTACTTGAGAAATATTGTCCGTACCGAATTTGTGCTGGGTCAGACCCATACTCCATACGAATACACCATTTTTGGAGTTGGCGAGCAGTTGCGCGAATTCTTTGATACGCTCGCGGCTGAGACCGGAGGATTCTACGATTTTCTCCCACGATTCATTCATCACATGCTTGCGCAGCTCTTCGATTCCGTTCGCGTGCTCCTTGATGAATTCATGGTTGATCGCAGAGCCTGGCTTGGCTTCCTCCATCTCGAACCAAATCTTCATCACGCCGTTCATGAATGCAATGTCGCCGCCAATGTTCACTTGGTAGAAATCGTCCGCAATCTTCGTTCCGAACAAAGCACTATCCGGTACAGATGGAATCCAGTACTTCTCCATCGCTGGCTCTTTGTACGGGTTGATCAGGATGATTTTCGTTCCTGCTTTTTTCGCAGCATACATGTATTTCGTCGATACAGGCTGGTTGTTACCTGGTACAGAGCCCCAGAATACGAGCACATCGGTACCGATCCAATCCTGATAGTTACAGCTCGATGCACCAATTCCAACCGAACGCTTCAATGCTGTCTTACTCGGTGAGTGACAAATACGCGATGCGTTGTCGATGTTGTTGGTTCCGAGGAAACGAGCCATTTTAGCTGCCGTGTAATATACCTCGTTGGTAATCCCACGAGCGGTCAAGAAAAAGGCCAACTGTTTCGGGCTGATGTTTTTGATTTTTCTCGCGATGCGGTTTAACGCTTCATCCCAGCTAATGCGGGTGAACTTGTTTTCGCCTGGCTTTCTTGAAAGCGGATACGGAATTCTTCCCAGCTTGCGTAATTCTTCGCTAGACAGCTTGCGCAGGGCATTCACGTCTTCAAACCATTTGGCATCCATGGCAGGCATGGTATTGAGGCGCAGTACGTTCAGTCGTGTAGTGCACAAATGCGGACCAGTCAACGTCTGATCGTAGAGACCGGATACGCCGAGAGCGCAGCCATCACATACCCCTTGCGTCAAAATGCGATAGGCATACCCCAAATTATCGCGATTGTCATAGGCCACCTTCATCGTATCGCGAATGTGATGCGGTTTGATTTTTCCGAGTCCCATCGGCATCAGTGAAGCCCATAAGGAAGGCTTCCACGAAGTATCCAGCTTAATTGGTCCGCCATGCTTGGTCTTGCCCATTTCTTTTGTCTCCCCTCTAATAAACTCCATTGAGACGAAAAAACCACCATGAAACCGTCCCTTGTCCTATAGGAAAAGAGCGTGTTCACGGTGGTTGTCTACGGCAGGTTCGCTACCTAGTCTCAACTTCGTGTTTGCTTTTGCGAATTCCGTTACGTCTAAGCCGGTGAACAGGAACGCTGCTTCGTTTAGACTTACGGTTCGTTTTTCATTCTTTTTTCGATGTCTTGATCAAAAACAAAGATCGACATTCCAAAATCCCGTTCAATGTCAATATCGACGAATAGATCAACGAGTTTTGCTCCAAGAAACGCTTCCATGTCAACTGGCTGGTGTTTCCGATAGATCTCTTTGACCATTTCGGTTCGGGCAGCTCGTAATGTCTGCTTTCCGTCTTCCGAAGTGGCGATGAACTTTTCCACCGGAGAAAGGTTGCCTTCCATCTCGCAAATCGCCCAGTTCTTGCAGAACGTGGTGCTGATCTTGCTAGGTCCCTTTCCCATATGGCGCTTTCGGAAAGCTCTGACCAAATTACTGAATTCTGCTTCGAACTTATTCATCGAGGAAAATCACCTTTACTTCAAATCATTCTCTACTTAAACTTTACCATTGATTAACTAGCCAATTCAACAGACTTTTCTCTTTGTTTGGCTTCTTCCTTTAGTTTTTTGATATCCAGACGGACTAATAGCGAGATCACGAGAGCGACAACGAACATCCCTGCGAAAACACTCATGGTTCCGGTATAGCTATCTGTCGTCTTGCGAACCCATGCTGCAAAGATCGGTCCTGCCAAGCCGGCAGCAGCCCATGCCGTCAAAATGTAGCCGTGAATCGCGCCCAATTGCTTCGTTCCAAACAAGTCACCAATGTAAGCCGGAATGGATGCAAAGCCACCACCGTAACAGGTCATAATGATAAACATCGCGACCATGAACAGGATTGGATTGGACATATTCGGTAACAGGAAGAACAATACCATTTGGATGGCAAAGAAAGCTGTGTACGTATTTGGTCGTCCAATGAAATCAGACAGAGACGCCCATCCGATTCGTCCACCACCGTTGAACAAACCGTTTAGCCCTACCATCAGAGCTGCTGTTCCGACAGACATGCCCACCATTTCTTGCGCCATCGGCGATGCTACCGAAATAACGGCGATTCCACATGTCACGTTGATAAAAAGCATCAACCACAGCCAGTAAAAACGGCGTGTCTTGATCGCTTCGTTGGCAGTTAATTGGCACAAATCTTTTTTGATTTGCTTGCTGCCAGCTGTTCCCTCAGCGGAAAATCCAGCCGGTACCCAACCTTTTGGAGGTGGAGCCAAATATTGAGCCGAGGCCAACATTACAACGAAATAAATAATGCCCAAAATATAAAAGGTGTTCGCAATTCCTACATTTGCAATCAAGGCGTTCATAATTGGACTGGCAATCATGGAAGCAAAGCCGAAGCCCATAATCGCAAGACCTGTTGCTAAACCTCGGCGATCCGGAAACCATTTGACCAACGTCGATACGGGCGTAATATACCCTACACCAAGACCAATACCGCCAAGTACCCCATAACACAAGTACAAGAGAGGCAAACTGCTCAATTGAATCGCCAAGCCAGCCCCGACAGTTCCTACTCCAAAAAAGATAGATGCGAGAATGCCAGCTTTGCGTGGGCCATGCTTTTCTACATAATGACCGAGGAAGGCAGCAGACAGCCCCAAGAACAAGATCGCAATACTAAACGTAAATTGAACGTCTGGCAAGTCCCAGCCGAACTGCTCGGTAATTGGCTTGGTGAATACACTCCATGCGTATACCGATCCAATCGAGATGTGGATGCCTACCGCAGCCAACGCAATGAGCCAGCGGTTTTTCACTTTTTGTTCCAAATCATTCATCTCCTTCGCAATGGTCTTTAGCATGCTGTGGATCCATCAGCAGCCTTCGAAAAAAAGAAAAACTGCTGATTTCACCGACTCACCCAGGTCTCCACAAATGGAAACGAGGGCTACGATGAAACACAGCAGTTAATCATCAGCAGGAACGCTACATCAGCATCAACAAGCATTGTGTTCACTATGTAATTCGCTGCAAGGCTACAAAATAATCGGTGGCAGGGTCGCTGCTCCGTGTCAATCTGTCCTTACGCTATGAATACATGAAAAGACGAAAATTTTATGACACTTTTCATCTCACATAGTATACTACCATGTAAGCGTTCACTCGACAATATTTTCCTCACAAAATAGCCATGAAACCTTCATGAATTCGACAAAAAGGAGGCCCGTATGTCCGAACTAACCATCACCACCCGATTGCCCGTGTTGAAAATTACGGCTGACCAACATGGCTGGGAAGACGACGAAATCGTTACCGAATACCCCCTCACGATTTTCCTTAATGATGAGGAATTCGCTACAATCGTATGTACCCCAGCCGACCTGGAAGAAATGGTCATTGGGTTTCTCGCAGCCGAGGGTGTCATCAAGAGCTACTCGGAAATCAAACAGCTTACGCTTAATAAGGCCCAAGGGTTTGCTTACGTTGATTTACATAAAGAAACGATTTTGTCGCAGAGCTTTTACTCCAAACGCAGAATTACTTCCTGCTGCGGAAAAAGCAGACAATCCTTTTACTTTTTTAGCGATGCGCGCACAGCAAAGCCCGTTGAAAGCACAACAACTGTCACTCCCGCTCAATGCATGCGCCTGATGAAAGAATTGCAAGCGTCGTCTGATATCCACCGCCAAACAGGTGGCGTCCACAATGCAGCCCTCTGTACACCGGATGAAATTTTGCTTCAGTACTCCGACATCGGACGTCACAATGCTCTCGACAAGATCTACGGGAAATGCTTGCGAGATAACATTTCCACCACGGACAAAATTCTTGTATTCAGTGGACGCATCTCATCTGAAGTGCTGCTCAAGGCTGCCAAAATTGGCGCTGGCATCATTTTGTCCAAGTCCGCTCCAACTGATCTCGCCCTGCAATTGGCAGATGAACTGAAGCTCACCGCAGTCGGATTTATCCGCAATGACAAAATGAACGTGTATACACAAGCAAAGAGAATCCTCCTACCTTAAAGGAGGATTCGGATTCAATCAAAAGCGGGACAAGCTCAGAGCCTTCCCGCTTTTTTTATGTTTTTCTCATCTGGTAATCTCAAAGCCTGAGATAGCCTCTCGGTTTTTTGTTCTTTGTACGTGGGAATTTTTTATTTGCAGCAGCAATGCTTCTTTTTGTGATGCTTGCAGTGATCGTCATCATCTTCGTCCTCGTCATCTTCTTCATCTTTGTCTTTGTCTTCGTCGTCGTCCTCTTCTTCGTCTTCATCATCTATCTCATGCTTCTTGCAACAGTGGTGGTCATGTTTTTTAAAGCATTTGCAATCATGGCGCTTGCAACAACAGCAGTGATCGTGGCAATGTTCATGCTTTTTGCAGCAGCAATGCGGCTCATCGTAATGACTCTGTTTTTTGCAGCAGCAGTGAGGCTCATAGTAATCGTCGTGTTTCTTGCAGCAGCAGTGGTGGTCGTAATACTTGTCGTATTTTTTGCCACAGCAGTGGTGGTCGTAATACTTGTCGTGCTTTTTGCTGCAACAGTGGTGGTCGTAATAGTTGTCGTGCTTTTTGCTGCAACAGTGGTGACCGTAGTGTTTACCCTGTTTTTTGCACTTTCTTGTCATTGAGCTCCCTCCTTTCGTTAGCCATCACTACTATTCATACGGTTTGTCCAGAGAAACGCTTGTATGATAGCCCTCTATGTAAAGCCCCTTTTTTCCAAACAAAAAACAGGACATACCTTAAGCATGTCCTGTCTTTCTGCGTTTTTCTTCAAGTTTAGCCTGTTCGTACTCTTCCGGCGTGTTGACATTAAAAGCAGCCCAAGGGTCCAACCATTCATCAGGCATGGGCACCACGCGCAGTTCATCTAATGTCCGCATTAGTTTTCGCTGTCCATGCAACAGCGCCTGCTCCCAATTAGGCTGCGTTCTCCGATGGTACACAGCACATAATGGATGGATTCGTCCCTCTGATTGGGCGACAATCACGTCCCAATCGGTTCTCTCTCTCGCAAATTCAATGAGTCTGGCGATTTGCCCACGATCCATAAAAGGAAGGTCACAGGATAGCACCAGCAAAGCATCCTCGGAACTTACGCGAAAGGCAGTAACCAGTCCACTTACAGGACCGCAGGATGGTACCAGGTCAGGTGTAATTATGACGGGCTGTTCATCAATTTGTTCCTTTTGTGTCACTTGAGTGTCCGAAAAATCGTTCGCTACAATGAAACAAGACAAGCCAACCGCCTGTATTTCTTTTACAAGCTCTGTTAAAAAGGTTCCGTCCCTCCACGGTAAGTTTTGCTTTGGCGAGCCCATTCTGCTGCTTTTCCCGCCAGCTAAAATAACCGCACCGATACGCAACTGCTGCATAAATTTCCTCCCGGGTGTTGACAATACTCCTTATTAGTTTATAATAAGTTTAACAAAAGAATTATTATAAACAAGGAGAGATTCTCGATGGAAAACACACTCTATAGCGCATTAAATAAACAAGTGGCGAACTGGACAGTCCTCTATACGAAACTACACAATTTTCACTGGAATGTAAAAGGACCTCACTTCTTTACGCTCCACGCAAAATTTGAGGAATTGTACAACGAAGCAGCAGCGAATCTTGATTCCCTTGCTGAACGTGTCCTCTCCATCGGTGGAAAGCCTGTAGCGACTTTGGCTGCATGTCTGAACACAGCGAGCATCACCGAAGCAGAAGGAAGCGAAACAGCCGAGCAAATGGTAGAAACGATCGCGAGAGACTTCTCCATTCTCGTAGACGAGCTGAAGCTGGCTATGGAAACGGCGGACCAAGCCGACGATGAAGCGACAGCCGATATGCTGTTGGGAATCCGCAGCAGCCTGGAAAAACACATTTGGATGCTCAAATCCTTCTTGCAATAAGCAAGTAAATCAATAGACACCAAAAGGCGATTGTGCATAGACACATCGCCTTTTTTGGGTCTTGTCTCCCGTGGAACTGCCTATCTCCCCCTGGTTGCCTAGAGTGAAAAAATCAGTTTCCGCCCGTCCTTTTCTACTTTTACTTGGGGTAGATACTTTAATGACTTCTGTACACCTATGTAGGGACTCGCAAACTCTACCTGGTGCCGTGCTTTCAACACGGAACAGAGATCAGCCAATGACATCGGAGACATCGCTTCCCTCAACAGGTTTTCGATGTGCTTTGCAACTTCCAAATAATCGTGACGGATGTGCGCCTTTCTCACCTTCATACGCTTCATCAGATCATCGGAAAATTCCTCTGTCGACATAGCTGTATCTTCTGAGCTTTCATCGTCTCCGATCCCGGCTTCGTTATCCAACTCGCGAATGCGGCTCAAAAGCTGCTTGATGTCAGCTCCCAACTGCTTGTCCTGATCGACATACTGTCGACGCAGTGCCATACGCTGCTCTAGCATGGCCTGCAATGTCATTTGTAACGCTTTCCGTTCGTTAAACATTGCGTTATGTATTCCCCTTTTCGCAAAAAGTAGAATGATGAAATTATACCCAATGATAATATAATTCTCACTAGTTGGAAATGGGAAATTGAAGTGCCCAATTTAGCAACTAAAAATAGCTTTTTACAAAGCCGTAATCTGCTTTCGTAAAAAGCTATCTGCGTTTTTTAAGGTTATTTACAGATTGTTCAATGAGAGAGTGTAATCAGACTTTCCAATAGACCAGAGTCTTATATAGTATGTTTCACCAGCAACTACATCGAATTCTGCTTCACCAGAACTCATTGCAAGAGTGGTATTTGTGTCTGAAGTCATTACAACGTATGGAACAGCTGATGCTTCCTTATTCGTAAGGCTCGTACTCATTTTTCCGGTTTGGTTTGCTACAAAAACAAAATGATCAAAATCACTGTTTCCCGCTTGCCCTGAGATAGAGGAGTTAACCTCTAAAGTATCCGCTGTTGCAATAGTATCGTTAGGTTCTGTTTCCGTATTCGCAGCAAATGCGGATGAGGATAGTGCAAATACTAGTGTCAATGCGAGTAAGATTTTTTTCACGATGATTGCCTCCTATATTATGGAATAATTGGAATATACCATTTTATTCAATATTTGTCAAAACATAATGCTTTTTGCCTATATTTGTTGTTTTGTGTAGACTCTCATAAAAATTTTGTCGAGGTATAGCCACTCAGTGCTTTAAGAAGCTTCCAAGTTGTCCCCATACGTTCCAAAATAAAAAGATAGCTTTTTACAAAGCCATAATCTGCTTTCGTAAAAAGCTATCTGCGTTTTTTAAAGGCTAATTACAGATTGTTCAATGAGAGTGTGTAATCGGATTTTCCAAAAGAAATGAGTTTTATGTAGTATGTTTCACCAGCAACAACTTCAAATTCTGCTTCACCGGAACTCTCTGCAAGGCTGGTAGTTTTGTCTGAAGCCAATACAACGTACGGAACTACTGATTGGTTCTTATTGGTAAGGTTCGTTTTCATTTTTCCGGTTTGGTTTGCTACAAAAACAAAAATATCTACATCGCTGTTATCTGCTTTCCCTGAGATAGAGGAGTTAACCTCTAAAGTATCCGCTGTTGCAATAGTATCGTTAGGCTCTGTTTCCGTATTCGCAGCAAATGCGGATGAGGATAGTGCAAATACTAGTGTCAATGCGAGCAAGATTTTTTTCACGATGATTGCCTCCTATATTATGGAATAATTGGAATATACCATTTTATTCAATTTTTGTCAAAACATAATGCTTTTTGCCTATATTTGTTGTTTTGTGTGGACTCTCATAAAAATTTGTCGAGGTATAGCATAACCAACAGAATCCACCAAAAAAGACCCATCCAAAAATGGACAGGTCTCGTTCCCCTACGTATTTCTATTACATCATCAAGCTGCTTTCTCTTCACTCAATCGATCCGTAATCACCGCAATCGCACCATCACCGGTTACGTTACAAGCGGTACCAAAGCTATCTTGAGCGATGTACAGCGCAATCATCAACGAAGTCAACGTGGTAGTAAATCCGAGCATCGACTCCATCAATCCGAGTGCCGCCATGACTGCGCCGCCCGGCACACCTGGTGCAGCGATCATCGTTACGCCCAGCATCAAGATGAACGGAAACATCACGCCAAAGGATGTCGTCATGTCATTTAGCATCATGACTGCCATGGAACAGCTGACAAGCGTAATCGTGCTTCCGGAAAGATGAATCGTCGCACAGAGTGGAACGACGAAATCCGCGATCTTTTCGCTCACACCGTTTTTCTTGGTCTGGCTCAGTGTCACAGGAATGGTGGCTGCCGATGATTGTGTTCCAATCGCTGTGAAGTAAGCGGGAAGCATATTTTTCAGCAGCGTGAATGGGTTTTTGCGTCCCATCTGGCCCGCTATCAAGTACTGCACGAACAGATAGAATAGATGCAAGACAATAATCATAACGAAAACTTTAACAAACACGGACAAAATCATCGTGACTTGTCCACCATAGGTCAGGTTGGAAAATACAGACAGGATATGTAATGGAAGCAACGGGATAATGACGGAAGCGATCAGCTTCTCTACGATATCTCTCAAGTCTACCATCACCTTTTGCAGGGCGCTCCCCTTGATGACAGTCGCTCCAAGACCAAGGGTGAAGGCGAGCAACAATGCTGTCATCACACCTACAATCGGCGGCATGTCCACAGTAAAGAACGGCTTTACCAGTGCTTCCTCCGGATTGGCATACTGATTCACCAGTCCACCTACCTCAAGAATGTGTGGAAAAATACTCGTACTGACCAAATAAGCGAGTGCTCCTGCAAGGATCGTAGACAAGTAAGCAACCCCTGTGGTTACCCCAAGCAAACGCCCTGCCCCTTTGCCCAGCTCACCAATGCCTGGCGCGATAAATCCAATGATAATCAACGGAATCGCAAATCCGAGGAAATTTCCAAATAGGCCACTAAATGTAGCCAATCCTTTCACAACCCAAATCGGCGAGATGGAGCCGATCCCGATCCCAAGGACAATGGCGATCAGAATTTTGGGTAGTAAACCTAACTGTTTCATGACTTGAACCCCCGTTACGTGTTGTAAATAATGTCCACGTGGAATGGATTATGTCTCTTTTACATGGACTAATGAATAACAAGGTAACACATCCGGGATGAGATTGTCATGAATCATAAAAAAGTACTAATATTTTAAATTAAAGAAAAACCCCCAATGAGCGTTGCTTACTCACTTGGGGGAACGATATTATTTGGCGCAAACCACTTGGCGAAATTCTTCTTCGATATCTGCCAGCACGCGCATGGCATCCGCGAGCTCTTTCTCCTTCTTTTCTACGGTCAATGTGTGACACCGTCCGAATTGCTTCGCCTGCTTCTCTTTGATCACCGCCAGTTCTGGCTCATGCTTCAGGAAAAATCCTGCGAAATCCATCGCTCGCCTCGCCCCTAGCTGGAAAGCAAAATAGGCTAAGTGGCCCAATTCCTCTGGCGTAAGTCCACCTTCCTCTTCCATCCGCTGCACTACACGCAAGATCGCTTCCTTTCCGTATAGGATCGCAGAGTTCTGTTCCGCCGCTGCGCTTTCCTGATAGATTCCTTTGTATAAACGAAGGGCATTTGCAACCAGCTCCTCCTCGGTCGGACTGCCTACACGCTTTGGTCCAGTCCAATAATGATAGGAAAAGAGGCCATCAAAAATTTTCTCAGCCTTCCACGCCAAGACAAACTGAGACAACGGCAGGCTGACAAAAGGAAAACCTGCTGGATCATGCACATAGATCGCTTGATCATCCATCTCATACGCAAGAACAAAATGATCAGCGCCACCCAAATACTGAGCATTTGGGTTATACGTCAGGTAGCCCATATCAAGCGGTCCGAGCAACACAGGCCCCTTTTCCAAATCGCGCCGTAATTCCACCAACGGTGGCTCGCCCTCCGCATCCCCTGATCTTTCCGTCCAACGAAAACCAAGCAGCTCTAGCGCATGACTGACACCACGGTCAGGGATCACTTGTCCGAAATAAATCACTTTCTGCTCCTCATACCAGGTAGCTCCGACTCCTACCCCGGAGAGCACTTCGAGAACGGCAGGAGCTACCTTCTCCCCAATTGTCTCCAAAAGCATTGATGATGAATTTGCGTAGCAGTAGTGGCCACTTCCGATGTACGGTAACATGCTTTTCTCCCTCTTTCTCGTCAATGTATGGCTTACCTATCATTGACTTCGGGTCGCATGCTTTTCTGACAACGCTTTGCAAAACACTTCTCGATCACGCGAAATATTTTTTAAAAAACTCCATCTTCTCATTCACGAAAGCATCATCTGATTCGCTGCTACTCATGATATGAGGATCATGCATGCACAGCCCCATTAGCCATAATTGGCGAATACCTGTCATAAGTGACACCGCAGCCTGATCGTTTTCAGATAAGGGACGAACCTCGGTATATCCTTTTAGGAAAGCATTCCATAGTGACTCCACCAGTTCGTCATTTTCTTCGATCAATATTCGGCTCAGCTTGAAAGCAGCCAGATCATACGCCCGCCAACCATATCCACACAGGTCGAAATCAAAGTGGGTATAGGTGTTGTCCGTAGAAAAGTTCGTATTAAAATTCCCTTGAAGGTCTCCGTGACAAATCCCCCAGTCGAGTCCGGCACGGATATGCTCGTTCAGCTTGGCTTCCAGCTCAATCGCCAGCTTTTGGAGAAATTGAAAATCTTCCTTCCGATGCTGTAGACGTGGCTCAATATTGGCTAACGGGCGATGAATCAGCGTCTTGGCGTCCCACACTTCGCGAGCTTGCTGTGTGGAAAAGCCTTCTGATTTTACATGCAGTTCGGCTACGGCTCTGCCGAATCGTTCGCTCAGTTCCTCGGTATCAATCTCCTGCTCCTTGCCACAGGCAAAAGTGAACAGCGCCCCAAAGCGATTGCCCTCTGCTGCTTGCAGTCTCAAGACATGCTTTCCTGAGCCGTCTGCAATTGGCACAGATACAGATACGCCTTGTCTGTTCAAATGGAGCAACAGCTCCATCTCGAACGCGACTGCTGCTTCCTCTGTTCGCCAATCACTGCGATACAGCCTGAATATTCGTTTTTGATCGATCGTCTTCACGAGGTACGTATCGTTCATGCCTCGAAGCATGTAGGAAACCGATTGTATGTGTTCGGTTGGATATGCTTCCTGAAGTACTTTGTGTAATGCTTTTTCACAGATGGTTGAGTAGACGACGGATAAATGCATAGTCTTGCTGCTCCTTTTTGCTAAGTATTGGTAAGTTATTATGGATGACGTGTGAATGGGGAAAAGGACACAGCAAGTAAAAAAGAACCTTGAAGGGCTAAAGGCCGATCAAGGTCTGGTACAGGCTGCAACGATTTGTCCCCCTTGCTGAATAAGCTCTTCAAGGAATCGGGCAACATAAGTAATGGATTTGTATTCGTCACGCTCATCAGAAGGTTTGATGTCAAAAAGAAGAGTTATTTTCTCACTTTTCCCTTGATCTCGCGCAATTCCTCGAGGATCAGATCGTATTTGTCGCTGTATTTGTCCAGCAAGTCCTGTAAACGCCCCTCGCGTTCTCGATTTGCCTTCATAATATAAAACAACAACCAGACAAACAAAGCAGCAAATGGCCCTTGCTGAAGTAATACGGTTGTTACTTGATCTTCCATGTTTGATCTCCCCTTTTGTCACTGTATAGAACGTGTGTTCCCGCATCGTCCTTATCTGTATTTTGTACAAAAGGCTTGTACATAATTCGTTGAAAACAAAATTAATATCCATACTTTTCTTTTTCCCTTTCATTTAGTACAATAACTTTGTACATCCTCACAGGAAGGACTGGCACGCTCATGCTATCTCAGCGCTTACGCACAGCTCGTAAGACAAAAGGTCTGACCCAGGAAGAGTTGGCAGAGCATGTCTGCACGACCAAGGGGACGATCAGTAACTACGAGAACAACCATAGCACACCACCGAATGACATGCTGCGGCAATTGGCTGATGTGCTGGACGTCACGACCGATTGGTTGTTGGGCCGCACAGATGAAGTCACGGCCTATATTCTCCCCGCAACTGAGCAGACAAATCAACGTTCGTTGGACGAGCTCTTGCAGGAAAAGATCGATGACCCAGACGACTACTATTTCCTAGACGGGTATCTGGACGCTTCAGAAGAGGAGAAAAAAGAAATTCGCCGCTACTGGTACGACTTGAAGAAGCAGTGGAAAGTCCGTAAAGTACGCGAGGAACGACCTCCGTCTTTGTTTGATATCACGGAAGACATCAAAAAAAAATAACCCCAGTGCGGGGTTTTCTTTTCAGCGAGAAATAGAACGTACGTTCCTTACCATTCATTTAGGAGGTCCTTGATGCTTCACTCCCTTTTGAAAGAAATCTGCGAACCGCAAACATGGCTCGAGAGTCGCGTTTACTTGTTGCTTCAGCATCACGGCATCGACCAGCCCGAACAAATCGATCTGTATTTGCTGTGCGAGACGTACGGCATCGATATCCATCGTATTTGCGGCAGAAGTCGTGCACACGCGCATCCCTTTTTGCCGGGACGTTATGTCATTGCGGTGGACGAACGACTCGATCTGGCTACCCAGCGGGTTAAAATCGCGCATGAACTCGGACATTTACTCCTTCATGAAGGCATTCAGCCCCAGAGCAGCGAATGGATGATTGACTGGCAAGAATCGCAAGCGAATCATTTTGCCGAGCATTTGCTGCTTCCCATCTACATGATGAGTCCCCTACTTGCCGATTGCTCGCGATACAACGCTCCGGCTATCATGGCTCAACGCTTTCAGGTGCCGATGCCTCTTGCTCGTGCCCGTTTTGAGCGCATACTGAGCCGTCTGTATGCCAAAGGCTTTCCCGTCTATGAGTAATTGTCAACGCTATTATGTAGGAGGCGATACCTGATGAAACGAGTCTTTATTGCCGGAGATGCATACACGACTCATTTTTTTGATCTCGCCTTAGACCAAGACGAGGAGCTGTCTCTGTTACCCTCTTTGCAGGTAGCCAGCTATCACGTGGCTCGCTTTGCTCTCATCATGCGAGATGACGGCCTTCGTGGACTCGGTATTTTTCCCGGAGATGCTCTCCTGATCTCAGACTTTTCGATGGAACCTGTAAAAGACAGACCTGTATTGATCCGGCAGGAGGGGCAGTTCCTTGTGCGTATCGCTGCAGACGTTAATCCATTGGAGTGTCTGTTTACAACCACACGCGAGCAAGACACCCCCATGTTACTCCCCTCGGAAAACATTCGCATTACAGGTGTTGTATCCGGTATTATTCCACGTTCATCATCGTAACCTCATTAAGCAGCCAATCCTTGATTGCTGCTACCGTTTGCTGCCACTGCTCCTGCGGGGTAATGGCAGCGGGCTGGTCGCCCTCCTGCGATCCATAGCTTCCGAACTGGGCATGGTTCCCCCCTTCTATGGACATGTAAACAGTACGATCCGGCAAATATTGCTTGCTCTCCATAAACTTTTCCATAGTGATCACTCCATCGCGAGAACCGAGCAAAGACAGCACAGGCAAATTCACCTTCTTCAAGTTCCCCTGACTGTTCGGATACGCTCCCAGTAAAAATACACCACTGATTCGGTCCGAGTGGTTTGCTGCGAATTGAGCTGCCATCGTTCCTCCAAGCGAATGTCCTCCGATGACAAACGTTTTATTCGGGTACGCCTTTAATACTTGTGTAGCTCGGGTCATATCACTTACAGCCAAATTCAGCGGCATTCGTGCGAGAAAAACATGGTAGCCAGAGCCTGCCAAGGCACGGGCTATCGGTGCATAGCTCTCCGGTTTGACCAGTGCTCCCGGATACAAGATGAGTCCCGGTTCGCGTGACTCCCCGCCTTGAAAAATAATCCAGTCATTCGTATCCATGACCGTAATCCCTTCACCGCCTTGCATGGCCGTTAACGCTGCCTGATCAGGCTGATACGGCTGCAAATACCATATAGCGAGACAAATCGCTCCGAGTGTCACCAATACGAGTGCCTGAAACCATTTTTTACGTGCTTGACTCATCCTACCCACCTCGTTTCCGCCCCCATGTATGATGCTACTTATTATGTCTCAAACGCGCTGCTCATGTGCATAAATTGTGAATCTCGACATCTTCGCAGTGTTGACGAACTGATTTTTTAATAGTAGTATTCAAACATACTACTTATATTTGTTTGGAGGTTTTTCTCATGATTGAGCACGTAAAACGAATGGGTTTATCCGATTTGGAAGCGCGGTGTTACTTGACCGTGCACGAAGAAGCAGACCTGTCTGTAATAGTTTTGGCGGATCAGTAAAGCCTACGGCGCTCATTACAAAAGTCCGGAGACCATTACGAAAAACTACTCGATTTTTACAAAAAAGAAAAGGAAGGGAATTGTTATGAATCTACAGGATGTGCAATTTTGCGAGGAACTGGTAAGAAGTGCGGGAAAGGAGCTTCTAGTTGAATTTGAAAAAGGCGTGCCCTGCCACAGCAAGGAAGCAATGACTAAACGCTTTGAAGAGGTGAATCCCGTGGTTGAAGCTCGATTGAAGCGCTCATTATCCGAGCGGTTCCCCACCTATGAATTCTCTGACGCGGAATTCAATCTGGCTGCACAGGAAAAGCCTGAATTCACAAGTCCTTATTGGGTGATGGATGCAATCGATGGAGCAGTTCACTTTCTGCAAAACATGCCGATGTGGGCTACTTCCCTCTGCCTGATTGACGGAGGACGCACGGTTGTTTCTTTTGTCTATGATCCATGCCGTGATGAACTGTTTACCGCAATTAACGGGCGTGGAGCTTTTTTAAACGGACAAAAAATCAGTACCTCATCCAAATCGCAGCTAAATGAGTGCATTCTAGGGACGCTCTTTGCTTCCTCCGAGCCGATGAACCTCTTGGTCGGAAAGTATACAGCGAATTCCTTGACGCGAGTGATGCCAGAAGCTTTTGCCATCCGCATGCAAGGCGCGGTTTCGCTCCATCTCGCCTATGTGGCGTGCGGACGACTCGACGGTTACTGGGAATATGGTAAAGGGGTGTATGATTGGCTGGCTGGTGCTCTTTTGGTCCAGGAAGCGGGAGGCACAATTACGGATACGCAAGGGAATGATTTTTGCTGGAAAAGCACAGGCATCGTAGCAGCAGGCTCGACCATCTACCCTAAGCTGATCCAATTGACTCCCGCTTCATAAAGAACAGATAAAAAGGGTGAGCCTATGCGCATCACCCTTTCTCCTTTTTCCGTTCGCGAAAACGGCGCACCTTCATCAGGTTTCCGCACATTTTGTCATCACACCAGCGGCGCACCCGGTTGCGGCTTTCATCATAAAACACCCAGCAGCAATCCTCGTTGTCACATATTTTGACTCGCTCCAGATGCTGCGGGGCAAGCAACTCCGCGAAAGAGGCTGCAATTTGTGCCATGACGAGGGGCCAGCCCTCTGTTGAGCTGGATTGCTCTTGCTTGTAGCTACCCTCCTCTTCTACATACAACACCTGCACATGAAAAGGAGCGAGAGCCAAAGCTCTGTTCAATTCCGCTAGGTCCTCCTCTTGGAATCGCTCTCCACGGACAACTGCTTCCAGCATACGTCGCAAACGCTCGCGCAACTGCAAAAGTGAAGCGGCACACTCCTCATTCATCGGCAGCGGTGCGGTTAGCTTGTATGTTTGCAAAAAGGATGACAGCCATTCCTGGTTCTCCAGGCGATTTTCCCCACGACCAGAACCGCGCCAATCCCGCCAATCACTATTTAAAAAATCGATACAAAGCCAGTCCATGTCATCATCTCTCCTGACGAAACCCTTCATTTTCTCTCTTGTATGATCATACAGGATATGGTAATCTCTATTTGTAACCATCGTAATAACATTAACTGGTTACAATCTCATTTCTTATTGCTATTATAGCGTTTCATCAATCTGTTTCACAGGAGGAAGCGTATGAATCGGAAGGAATTGCTTTTGCACGGATGGGAATGTACGTATGACAAGGAAGACTGGTATCCACCCTTAAAAGAAGCGCTTTCCGGCGTATCAGCAGCCGAGGCGAGCTGGCGCCCTGTGGGAGAAGCAGCCAACACGATCTGGGAAAACGTCAGCCACCTTCTTTATTACAAAGAACGCCTGTTGCATCGTCTAATGGGCACTGAATTTCCTGGATCGGCTGAGACGAACGATGATACCTTCATCCCGTCCGGCGGTCCCGATGACGAAGACGCTTGGCAAGCTACTCTCGCTCGCATGGAAAGCGTCCACCGCCACATTCACGAAAAGCTTTCCTTGCTGACGGATGAGGAGTTAAATCAGATGGCTACTTATACGCCCATTTACCAAAATGTGATGAGTCTGGTCCTGCATGATGCGTTTCATACGGGACAAATCGTCCAAATTCGCAAGCTGCAAGGCTCCTGGCCTGCCAGACGATCATTTGAATAACAAAATTTCACATTGATTAATCACAAACAATCCTTTATAGTTGATGAATCACATAATTTCATACATGTTATCCTCATCTTTCACGGTGAGGATAGAGGTCGCGGCTTTTATATCATCCTGTACGAGATTCAGAGAAAATCAATGACTCCAGGTAAGGAAAATCCGCCGAAGCTCATATCGCGTCTCTGTGCGATTGGGTTGGGGCTGTACTCGAAAGGGGCAGAACTGTCACGTTTGCATGCCAAGCAAACGTGGTGAGCTATCTTCAGTGAAGGCTTGGTGGGGATTGGATGATACCGCCCTATGCCATTTTTTTGGCTATGGCGGTTTTTTCGTTTCCGACCTTCCTTCTCAAAAATCAAGAAAGGTCGTGCAAGCAGCTTATGTCACAAAATCAATTGCAACGTGGTTTAAAAGCCCGACACCTGACGATGATCGCCATCGGCGGCTCGATTGGGACGGGATTGTTTCTTGCGAGTGGAGGCTCGATCCACTCCGCCGGACCTGGTGGAGCTTTAGTCGCCTATCTCGCCATTAGTATCATGGTTTACTTTTTAATGACCAGCTTGGGGGAAATGGCGGCCTTCATGCCTGTTTCCGGTTCGTTTTCGACGTATGCCACACGGTTCGTCGATCCATCTCTCGGTTTTGCTCTCGGCTGGAACTACTGGTACAACTGGGCCATTACCATTGCCGTCGAGCTGTCAGCTTCCGCACTCATTATGAAATATTGGTTCCCGGATACCC
The DNA here is from genome assembly GCF_013284345.1 of Brevibacillus sp. MS2.2. NCBI lineage: Bacteria > Bacillati > Bacillota > Bacilli > Caryophanales > Paenibacillaceae > Brevibacillus > Brevibacillus sp. MS2.2. The sequence goes on along the minus strand of NZ_JABSUZ010000022.1, from coordinate 10,014 downwards.
CAGCGATATTGTGGAGTGCTTTGTTCCTCGGATTGCTGTTTGCCTTGAATCTCCTGTCTGTGAAAGCCTATGGAGAATCTGAATATTGGTTCGCCTTGATTAAAGTAATAACGGTTATCATCTTTATTATTGTGGGTGTGTTGATGATTTTTGGCATTATGGGCGGTCAAGCAGTCGGCTTCCAAAACTTCACCAAAGGCGACGCGCCATTCAACGGCGGCTTCATGGCCCTGCTCGGTGTCTTTATGATTGCCGGATTCTCTTTTCAAGGGACAGAGCTGGTTGGTGTCGCAGCTGGAGAGAGCGAAGACCCTGCCCGCAACATTCCGAAGGCCATCCGTCAAATTTTTTGGCGCATCCTGCTCTTCTACATTCTCGCTATTTTGATCATCGGGTTGCTGGTTCCATACGATAATCCAAATCTGATCAGCGGCGACCTTACGGATATTGCGATCAGCCCGTTTACGATTGTATTTGAAAATGCCGGTTTTGCTTTTGCAGCATCCGTCATGAATGCCGTTATTCTCACGTCAGTATTGTCTGCTGGTAACTCTGGCATGTACGCCTCTACACGCATGCTGTGGAACCTGGCAAAAGAAGGAAAAGCACCAAAATGGTTCGCAAAAGTAACCGGTAACGGCGTACCGATCAATGCCCTGATCTTGACTGCGCTCATCGGCGCCCTTGCTTTTCTGTCCTCTCTGTTTGGAGAAGGCGAAGTGTATGTCTGGCTTTTGAATGCTTCCGGTATGTCCGGCTTCATCGCTTGGCTGGGAATTGCAATTAGTCACTACCGTTTCCGCAAAGCGTTTATCGCTCAGGGCCGTGACTTAAGCGAATTGCCTTATCGGGCAAAGTGGTTCCCGTTTGGTCCGATTTTTGCCTTCATCATTTGCTGTATCGTTATTTTGGGGCAAAACTATTCCGCATTCATGGGTGGAACGATCGACTGGTATGGCGTCCTGGTCTCTTACATTGGCCTGCCACTCTTCTTAATCATTTGGCTCGCTTATAAAGTCACCCAAAAGACCAAGCTCGTCCCTCTAGAACAAGTAGACTTCAGCATGGATGAATACACGAAGTAATCGAAGAAAAATTACGGACTTCCGTTATCTAAACGGGAGTCCTTTTTCGTGTTTGCCAGCATATGTGAGGAGAGTAGAACATGCAAATCCAATCGTATTCCCGCTACCTATCCCCCCAGCTTCCAACTAACCAAACTGTACCTAAAATGGTGACAGGAACTAGTTTGGCATTGCCCAAGCTCGATACTGTAGACCTTCGTTCACACAAGGCACGCGAGCTACCTGCTGATGCCATCGAACATCACAGCGTCCAATTTTTCTTTAGCACAGAGATTAATGAGCGTTTGGATAAAATTTTCGCAGATAAACCACCTGAGGCTCGCAAGGCCTTTGACCACATCCTGGAGCGAAATTTTTTCAACTCCCAATCCACCTACACCGATGAAGAAAGAGCTGCTTTGGTAGAAGTGGGTTTAACCCAAGGCAAATATTTGGCAGACCAATACATGGCTGATGAAAAACATGCTGCTGAATTTTTGGATACCCTTCATCTGCTTGCTGGCGTTGCCAAAACACGAAAGGTTGACCCTGCAACTGGCAGTGTCAGCTACGTAGAGCTTCCGCAAAAACCGCAGGGGGCGCCGAACGACTATGTTAATCCGTCCAAGCTGATGGAGCGGTATGACCCTAAAGCCTACAAAAAAATGCAAGCGGTCACAACCAATCAAACAGAGAAAGTAAGCATGCTGATTCAATTCGTCAAAAAGCTGCAACATCGTCCAGACTGGATCGCACAATACCGGAACGAACAAGCTACACTTCTCTCTGATTTAAAAAATACAAAAATCGCTAACCGTTTTGAGAATGTAAATACAAAGGACGCCACTGACTTTGTTCGTCAAATGAATACGCTTGCTGAAAATGCTTCCGTTTCTGCCTTCACACCATTGCTACAAACGAATCTTGCCTCTTTTATGATGATCCTGGCCAAGAAAACGAGTTAACTTCACAAAGATGATCGTCACAGCCTCCGCCCGAACTTCCCTGGGACTGGGGCTGTTTTTTCTTGTGTAGTACCAATCTCTTTCCTTTTCCAGTTAAGGAAAGGGACTGGCAGGTGGTGGACATACTAACCCGTAAAGGAGGAGACGAACATGGATGACAATCGCGAAAACGACCTGCCTGATTTCAAACAACTGGATGACAGACTGATCGCTCAACCTCCGACTAGCCCAATAATCGCAATCCGTACCAATCTGGACAAGGAACCAAATGACGTCGACAATCCGTATGTGCAGCAAGACTCTACACCCACTGGACAAAATAAGGGGGAAGCAAATGACTGATCGCATCTCAAATGAAAAGCCGGACATGGGTTATAACGGAAGCAATATGCATGGTTATTCCCTTACACCAAAGGAAGGGACATTGGATCAAGCTGACAAGACGACTGCGGCAAAAAAAGAAAACAGGGAGAAAGAATAGTTTTTCCCCATTACGAAGAACAATTCCCCTTTGGGAAAACAGGTAGATGCTCACTTTGCCTTTTTCCTGAAGGGGATTTCTTTTGGATTTCTAACCAAGAACATGGTGAAAAAACATTTTCTTATTGACGAAATTCTATTGGAAATATATACTTTTCATGGATTTGATAATGAGAATCGTTATCAAATATTTGCATATATAATCAGGAGGTTGCCCCATGAAATCCAGGCTCTTCAAACACATTTACAGCACAACATTAGTCACTTTTCTCCTCACAGGTGGCGCCCATATAGCTCTGGCCGCACCACTCATGGCCACTGCTGAACAGACGGATGTTTCCCCTTTGTCGCTAGATTTCGCAGTTGAACAGGCAATTAAGAACAGCGTTGATCTGGAGGTGCTTCGGCTTGAATTAGATATTACGAAGTACGAAACATCCATCACACTGAGAGAAAAAGCAGAAATAAAAAAAGCCGATATCATGACTCTGGCTGATGCAAAAAAGAAATTCGAAGACGCTGCCAAAGCAATCAAAGAAGTAGTTGTCGATGAAGTCGCCCTGAATACGCAAAAAAACACCATACAATTACAAGTGCAAAAAGCATTCTTCGAAGTCCAATCATTAGATGCCAAAATCAAAGCGCAAAAGACAAGCTTGCAAAGACAGTACTGGTTGGACTCCCAAGACACAGAAGCTCACAAAAATCTTGCTGCCCTTGAAGCCAGCTACAAACAAGCATTGGCCAAGCTCAACGATTTATTGAATGAAAAAGCGGACAGACAATGGAAGATGATCGCTACTGATCTGACCCAGCACGAGCTGCTTTCCTTGGAGCAATTGCAAGCAAAAGCTTATGAAAAACGTCCTGAGATGATCAAGGCACAAGCAGAAATAGACTTTGCCCAAGTAAGAATTGATTACACAGCCGAGTATTCCGCACTCAGCACATATAAAGGTACAATTGCAAAAAACGAGCACAAAAAGGCAGAACTGCAAAAACAAAAAACACAAAAGAAAATCGGTCAAGAAGTAAGTGACAACTATACGAAGGTACTGGCAGCGAAAAAGGCATTAGAGGAAAGTACAGCAAAGAAAGAAACCGCATTGGAGCGCTATCAGGCAACAATCGATCAATATAGATTAGGAAAAGCATCGATGAAAGAACTGATAAAAGACGAAGCAAACCTGTTTGACTCCGAAACAAAAGCAATCGAATCAGTTTATCAATACAATCTCGCTGCTATCACCTTGAACCAGTTGACTGGTTATTAATATTTCGCATTACGAAGGATCTCATTTATTCATTTAAAATAAAGAAGGCTTCATCCCACAGGGTGAAGCCTTTACTCATTTATTAGCCTCTCAAAAACTCCTGGCATCACCAGACGACCACCGTCTACACCAAAATCCTCTATGAACCACCAAGCCGATAGCACACTGTGGCAATACGCCCACGCCAGCACTCTCTCTTTTTGCAAAGACAGGGCCTTCGTCAGCCCATCGACCCGCTGCTTCATTACTTCTTCTACCCCATCCTCTGGCAAATGGTTCAGCAAAAACGGAATCACCTCGTATTCTGTCTCCCCGATCAGCCCTTTTGGATCAATTGCCAGCCACGGCTCTCTTTGTGCCCGCAAAATATTTTCATGATGAAGATCACCATGTAGCAGGCACTGTTCTTTTTGTGAGGAGAGAAGCTTTTTGTACCATTGCATGGCCTGCTCCACCATTTGCTCGGGAATCGGTCCTGTCCCACCTCGGAAATGAGAGCGAATCCCTACCAGTCCCACAGCCCAGTCCGCTATTGTCGGAAACGTAGACACAAGCTTACCCACTCTGGAAACGGGTGTATGCATCCTTTTGATCACGTCCGCCAAGCATTGAATTCGCTCGTCTTCATTACTCAGCTTGTCCAGTGTCTCTCCTGGCATGATGCGCTCCAAAAGCATGATGCCTTTTTCCTCGTCCGAATCGAGTAGCTGCACCATTCCCCGCCCCGCAAAAGCCCGAATTGCCGTCAGCTCTTTCTGCCAGTCCAGCCCAGGCACGCCCAGCTTCAACACGGCGTTTCTCCCATCCTCTAACACAACAGGTGCAACAAAATTATAAGAGAGTGGAAAATGCTCAAGCACTTTTAATGACCATCGTGCTTCGCATTCGGCAATCAACTCATGAAAGGAATCCAGCCAGAGACGCCCGTCTTCTTTATGTACGCCGACAACTGTTTGGGTAAAATGTGTTGGCAGTGAAATCATTAAGAATCTCCTCCTCGAACTACTTGCAAAACATCCTCTTGCATTAGCTTTCAAGCTGTTCCCTTCCCACAGCCGCTTCTTCCCCACCACAGCCACTCGTTAAAAAAGGGAGCAGCTTGAAAGCCGCCCCCCTTTATTTCCCGGAAAATGTTATGACATTCGTCCCATCAAGCGCTCCATACGTTCCAGCGCCTTCTTCAACTGCTCGATCGATGTTGCATAAGAACAACGGATATGCCCCTGTCCGCTTTCGCCGAACACGTCTCCAGGTACAACAGCTACCTTTTCCTCCATCAGCAGCTTCTCCGCAAACTCAGAAGAGCTGAGACCTGTAGAAGCTACAGACGGGAATGCATAGAATGCTCCGTCTGGCTCGTGGCAAGTCAATCCGATTTGACGGAATCCGTCTACCACATAATTGCGGCGCTGACGGTAGCTCTCGATCATTCGTTCCATATCAGAACGTCCATGACGCAGGGCTTCCAATGCAGCCATCTGAGCCATCGTCGGTGCACACAGCATGGTGTACTGATGGATTTTCAGCATGCCCGCAAGTAAATCAGGCGATGCGCAGACATATCCCAGACGCCATCCGGTCATCGCGAACGCTTTGGAAAAACCGGAGATGAGGATCGTCCGATCTTTCATCCCTGGCAGAGCCGCGATACTATCGTGCATTCGTCCGTAGGTAAGCTCCGCATAAATTTCATCGGAGATCACCATGAGGTCGTGCTTTTCAATGATCGGCAAAAGTGTTTTCCACTCTTCAGCCGTCATAGTCCCCCCGGTCGGGTTATTTGGATAGCAGAAAATGATTGCTTTTGTACGCGCGGTGATGTGCGACTCCAGCTCTTGTGGTGTCAGCTTGAACTGGTTTTCCATCGTTGTTTTCAGGAAAACTGGCACCCCACCAGCCAAGCGAATGACTGGTTCATAGGAGACATAGCAAGGCTCCACGACCAATACTTCATCACCCGGATCGAGAATGGCACGCAGTGCGATATCAATTGCTTCGCTGGCACCGACCGTCACGAGAATTTCTGTCTCGGGATGATAGCTGACAGAAAAACGTTCTTCCAGGTATTTCTGAATTTCCACGCGCAATGGCAGCATACCGGCATTGGATGTATAAGCTGTATGTCCACGCTCCAGGGAAGAAATCGAAGCTTCTCTCATACGCCAGGGAGTGACAAAATCAGGCTCCCCTACACCTAAAGAAATGACTCCCTCCATCGATGCTGCCAAATCGAAAAAGCGGCGAATGCCTGATGGCTTCAACGATTGAACTGTACTGGATAAACGGTTTTTGACTTTGACTTGTGTACTCACGGCGTAACCACCATCCTGTGATCTTCGTCACGATCTTCCAGCTCAATGCCATCGTGCTTGTAACGTTTCAAAATAAAGTGTGTAGCTGTTGAGACCACCGAATCGAGAGTGGACAGCTTTTGCGAAACAAAAGTGGCTACTTCTTTCATCGTTTTGCCTTCCAAAATAATTGACAAGTCATAGCTTGCACCAGACATCAAGTAAACAGCCTTCACTTCTGGGAAACGGCAGATTCGCTCCGCCACTTCATCAAAGCCGACATCGCGCTTCGGCGTCACTTTCACATCAATCATGGCGTTCACGTACGGATGATCATCCACACGCTCCCAGTTCACCAGCGCCGGATATTTGACAATGACCTTCTCGGCTTCTAATGCTGTAATCGTCTGTTCAACAACCTCGGTCGGTTCCCCGATCATTTTTCCGATTTGCTCAGCGCTCATGCGACTGTCTTCTTCCAACAGGTGCAACAGCTCTCTTTGCTTCAAGCGATCCATGCCCCACCACTCCAGTTTTCTCTTTATTTTTGTACATAAGTGCGTGTTCAAGTAGTCGACTTTTTGAACGACGACATCATGCAAAAAGCCCCAGCAACCAGACTCATGATTTCCATGAATCTGATTGCTGAGGCGAAGGTATCGCGGTACCACTCAGCTTTTTTGCCTCTCTCACAAAAGGCAAACTCGTGCTGTCTACAAAGACATGCGCCCCATAACGTGGGCCATCCGCTGCTTTCTACTTGGCATTTTCAAAAGCAGAGCTCCAAGGTGGCTTTCAAAAAGAGTTCGCGGCTGCCCTCTCAGCTAACAGGCAACTCTCTGGACGTCAAAATCCCTTTTTTACTTTCCTTTTCACGGCTGTGTTGGTTGTTTTATTGAATGTCTCAGATTATAAATGACGTTTTCTCTCATTGTCAACCAACAACTTCTGTCTTCTGAACCTCTTTCAAACCGTTAGGCAACAAGACGCGAAACACCGTCCCTGTTCCCAAGCTGCTTTGTACGTCCATTTTTCCTCGATGATTTTCTACGATCGCTTGGGTGATCGACAGCCCCAAGCCAGCCCCTCCGCTTTTGCGTGCGCGTGAGGATTCAATCCGGTAGAAACGGTCAAATACATGCGGGACATGCTCCGGTGCGATCCCGGTTCCATTATCTCTAAACGTCAGTTCAATCCCATTGGCAATCTTGCTCAACGTAAGCTCGATCTCACCGTTCACAGGGTCAGTATGCTGAACCGCATTTTGAAACAGATTGAGAATAACTTGCTTCATTCCGTCACAGTCGAAAGTAGCCGTAACATTCGGTTCTACGCGGAAATGAACGTTTCGGTCACCGGCCAGGACCATGAGCTGCGATTCCATACTGTACACGACCGCGTCCAACTGCCCTTCTTGCAAAAGGAAAGCTGGTTCCCGATCCATCCGAGCCAGGTACAGCAAATCGTTGACGAGTTTATTCAGTCTCTCTGTCTCGCCGTGCATGCTTTTCAATGCTTTTTGCAAATGTTCGGGATTTGACGCCGCACCACGCAACAGCACCTCCAAAAAACCATGGATAGAAGTCAGCGGTGTTCGCAATTCGTGCGAGGCATCCGCCACAAAGCGTCGCATCCGCTCTCCTGCTTCTTGCTCAATTTTAAAGGAGGTTTCCAGCCGCTCCAGCATTCCGTTAAAGACCGCCGATAATTGATCAATTTCCATCTGGCCTTGATCCATCGGCAGTCGTTCATCCAAATTACCCGCATTAATCCGCTCAACTGTAACCTCAATACGCGAAAGTGGGTTCAGCGTACGGCGGAGCACAGGCACGTAGGTTAACAAGCCGATAAGCAAGGCGAGTGCAGATGCAGAGAAGAAAATGATCAACTGTGGAAACAGCACTTCCCGCATCGAGCCGACAGGTGTACTCAGTTGTACGATTCCTTGCAGCTGTTCAGGTGATTTGATAGGTGCCAGCACGACCAAATAATCCTTCCCGGTGCTACCTTCCAATATTTTGTATTTAAATGTGCATACGCCACTAGCCAGGATCTCGCGGTACAAACTATCTGGAAAGCGTGGGGAATACCCTTCGCTCGGATTCGCAAACAGCTCCGTCACGTTGGCGTCGTTGTCAATAAAGGCATACTTGATATCGGGAGTACGCAAGGAAAGCAACGCGCTGACATACTGATCGTATTTCGGGAGCGTTTCCGTATCTTCCAAGACCTGATACGGAACAGTGACTGCCAGATTTAACAAGCTTTCCGCTTTGCTGCGATACAAGAACTGCTCCATCAACAAGTATTGAATCATACCGATTAGAAGCAGCAACCCGGATAAGATAAATAACGAACGAGACAACAGCTGATAACGCAAAGAGTTCGGTTCTAGAAAGGCGGCCCATTGATTGTTTCGATTCATCTTCATACAAAATCAACCCGATAGCCCGCACCGCGCAATGTGCGAATGATCCGATGCTGACGATCGTTCAGTTTGTCACGCAGGGAGCGAATATACACCTCGACAATGTTCTCCTCCCCACCGAAATCATAGCCCCACACGTTATCCAGAATCATTGGTTTACTCAAAACCAACCCGTGATTGGTTACTAAATATTTCAGCAAAGAGTATTCCGTTGGTGATAGCTCCAGAAGCGTTTCCTCGTAAGTAATTTCCTTTCGCCTGTCATCGATTTGGAAGGGGCCGAGGTGTACCTTGGAAAGCAAATGTGGGTAATGATTACGAATACGCGCATGGATACGGGCAAGCAGCTCCTCAAAGCTAAACGGCTTGATCATATAATCATCGGCACCAAGCGTCAGCCCTTTTACCCGATCCTCTACGTCTTCTCTGGCTGTCAGCATGATCGTTGCTACATTCTGTATCTTTTTCAACATCCGACATACCTCGAAGCCGTCCATGCCTGGCATCATCACATCGAGAATGACGACATGGGGCTGATGCTCCTTCACCATGGTCACCGCAGTCATCCCATCTTGTGCCGTCAATATCTGGAAACCTTCATTTTCAAGACCCATCTCCAAAAATTGCAGGATGGTCGGTTCATCATCGACAAGCAATATTTTAATGCCTTTGCTTAGGTTCATTTCTTTCACCTCAACTCCATTTTACCTGATCAGGCCAAGAGTAGCTGAATGTTTGCTGAATATGCACTGAGTACGAGCTGAAAGCTTTTTACAAAATCACAAACCAAAAAATGTAAATTAAATATAAAGAACGTTGATAATTCTCTTACCCTTGCACTTTCAACAAACTTTCAGCCAGCTTTCAAGACCCACTCAGCTTCCTCTCTCATAATGATCCCTGCGTAGTCAAATACATACGACTCAAGTTTGAACACTTCAAAAATATGGAGGTTATCCAATAATGAAAAAGAATTCTGTTATCCTGACAGCATCAGTTGCCACGCTCGTGGTCGGTATCGGGGGCTACATGCTCTATGACTATTTCGTGGGAAACCATGTGGAGATTCAGCCTGCAGCTGCGGTAACCACAGCCTCATCTACCGCTTCATCAACACCTCTGACAGCAGATCAACTGAATAAAAAATGGACAATCAATGACCAGTCCAAAGTCTATTTCTCCGTCACTACGTCGAAAGAAACGGTAAACTTTGAAATGGACGGCATTACTGGTAGCTGGGATGTGAACCTTTCTGCACCAGATCAAATGAAAGCAACAGCTTCTGCCGACTTGAATAAGCTGAACTCCGGTAATGAAAAGCGCGACACCCATATCAAATCTCCTGATTACTTTGATACCGCCGTGCACCCAACTGCTACCTTTGAAGCGAAATCTTTTGAGAACTGGCCAACTACATGGATCGAAGGACAAAAGGCTTCGTTCACCATCAATGGCGTCCTGACTGTAAGAGGAATTGCCAAAGACGTGAAAATGAATGCTGACGCGATTTAT